>CANQEA010000004.1 GCA_947594095.1 uncultured Clostridia bacterium
TGTACTTCGACCGGTTGTTGATACGGGAAGGCATCGTGTTTCGAAAGTAGCTCCAAGCGCTCAGCATTTCAGCTTGGTCTCGTCGGGCAGTCTCAGCATTTGTAAGGTCATCGTTTATGATGATATCGGCGCCGTAGCCAGTCAATGAATCTCGAGGCATTGAGTACAGTTCACCACCACGAGTATCGACCAACGTTCCGCGACCGGTATCTTTCAGCCAGACCTCATCGCCAAAGTAGAGCTTGAACTTCTCGCTGTTGATGACTTTCATTCGCTTTTTATTCATCTGTCCAGCAAGTCCGCCGGTATGAGAGATTGAAGCAACCTTGACAGGCTCATTGACCCAACACCAAACAGGACCGAGAACGTTGAATATCATCGATTTCGTATGCCGAGGTGGCACATTGATGTTCAAGTTCTGTTTGGGAACTCTAACATCAATAACAACGTCGTCTGGTCCAAGTTCTGGAAGCTTGACATCTGCTACTTTGCAATCAATCCAAGGTTTGCACTTGTATTGAAACGTTTCACAGTAGAACTGTATGAGCTTTCCATCAATGAATGGCGCTGGGTCTGCCTCTGACCAAAACTCTTTGACGAACTCATAGCAACTTTTCCGATAGAGTTCTCGTCGTAAGAGTCGTTCGAGTTCGGTCATTTTAGTTGCCTCTGTCTTCCATCGAAGCGAAGACCTTCAGAGCGTGGAGCAGAAGAACAACCGCTTTTCTTGCATCGAACGAACCGTCGCAAAGCTCGATAACTTTGTCGAGGAGCGCTTTCTGAGTTTGCATCTTTTTATGCTGCGATACAAGCTGGTCGTGAGTGCCGTTCATTTCTTCAATGAACGATTTAAGTTTGTTGATAGTCGCTTCGTCGATGTGCTCATCGTTGAGAATGTCGAGAAGTGTTTCATTTTCATTGATAACTTTCTCAACATTGTCAATGGAAGCGTCCATACTCTCGGACATTTCGACGAGACGATAGATTTGGTCCTCAAGTTCGATTTGTCCTACTTTGATTGTCTTGTTTGCCATAGTTATATCTCCTTTATATAGAATTTACTTTCAGATATACGAGTTAACCAGTTGACTTCTGAGACACTTTATTATAAGGTAATATATTTTATTAAACCTTTTCATCAAGTGTCTCAGAATTAAAACCAGAACCTCGTTTTTCATCGATTTTTCTTGAAAGTAACCGCTTTAATCAAGAGAACCTCTTTGAAGGTACTCAATGAGCGTTTTGCGGTTCATTTTGACTATTTTGTCTATTCTGTAATCATAGACCCTGTATGTAGCATCTTTGAGGTCGTCTGTATCAACAATTGGCTGAGGCGAGCAACGGCAATTCGGAAATTCGCCTGCATTGCCTCGCATATTGTCGAGCAGAGGTTTCCTCATATCGTTCCGCCAAAAGACAACAACGCCATTCATTGCTTTGTGCGATGGACGGGTTCGTTTGTCGTTTGAAGAAAGCCAGATGTAGGCAACACTGCCAAGACTGAGAGCTCTTTGTTCAAGGATAGCCGTTTGAAGCTTTGCAGTCTCAGTCCTGGCAATGACGCCCGCGTTCTTATGTCCGTGTTGTTCAAGCATCTTCCTGAAGTAGCCACGAGGATGTTTGCCTAATGCAACCTCTTCAATGAGCGTGTTGACGTACTTTCTGTTCATCAACTCCATAACTCTTCGAGGAATGCTCTTTATCATCTCGTAGTTATTCGAAGTGATGTGATACAGAAGCGCTCTCTCGTAAGCTGTGTACGTTGGAGGCAATGCTACGTAGTGTGCCTGTTTAGCAGCAGTGTAGAACTTCCTCCAGATACCTCGCTGTTGATTGAGACCATACTTTGCGAGTTTTGTAGCGAACTTCTTAGCAAACTCGTCATATTTGTCAGATGCTTCAACTTTTGCAACATTTTGTATGACGGTTGTTCGATTTGCGTTTGAAAGTGCATCAACAGCGTCTTTATCGAAGACTTGCTTAAAGACGGAGTTGTAAATGTTCAGAATGAGTTGTTCAATTCTTCGGTTCAAATTCTCACCTCCTTGATTTGAGGAATTGGAGTATCGAGGAATTCTGTAATTCTCTCATAAGCGTGGTCGATATAGAACTGATAGTCAATTTGAGGTATGAGTTTAGCTTTGGCTTCATCAGAGAGAATTTCATCATTATAGATAAAGTAGCTTTCAGGCATATTCGGAATACGACTTTTACGAAGTGTATTACCAGCTTGTTTGTACTTCATTATGTAGCTAATTTTGTCTCCATCAGGTTTTGCAGCAAACGCTCGATTAAGACCATCAACCTCATATTCTTCTACCACCTGTTTGAGCTTTTTGTCATACACAACAAAGTTGTTATAGTCATAGCTCTTCTTTTTGCAGAGGTACTGGAAGTAGAGGAGGTCATTTTTGTACTTTTCAACTGTTTCCTCAACAGGGACGTGGTCAAGCAAGTATGCCAACACTGCCTTGGAAACAATAGCTGTTTCCTTTGCCGTGTAGAACTCATTTTTGACAGGTTCATCAATTGCCCAACTTCCAATAAAGGCGTCGCCCTTGGTATCAGTTCCGCCATTTGCTAACCTGTAGCAGTAGTTATTGACGTCACGTTGATAGAGTTCTGCAATTCGTTTGGGTTTGATGACGAAACCAGTTCTGTCGCACCATTCTTTGACTATTGCCAGAACATCATTATCGCTTACTCCAGGAAGAGGTTTGACCATAATGCCATCGGTATTGCTTTGAATAAGCTTGACTTTTCCTTCCAACTTTTCGAGTAAGTCGACAAGGAAGATTTGTCCTGTTATCGTTATAAGTGACCCAACATACGGGTCATAGAAGTCTGTGTGCTCATTCATTGAGGCGCCAAAGACCGCCAAGAGAATTGTCTTATAGACCCATCGTTTTGTATCGTTCACACCTTTAAGACGAAGTTGTTCGTGGTACATATACTCGTACCTCGCTTTGCCTTCAGGTGGAATTGTGCGAGGAAGTAGGTCGTAGTTTATCATCACGAGGTTGTAGTAGCCACTTACATCAAGGTAGATGATATCGGTTTCGTGGCATTGTTTTAACGCTCCGTGAATACCACCACTACCAAGTTGATGAGGCACTCCACAAAGAGTAACAGTCAATTTGTTCTCACCTGTTGATACCTTGCGAAAGCCTTCAGATAAGTAGTAGTTGATGACGTCCTGATTTTTGATTTGCAATGTGTCGTACATTTTCGGAGGAACATATTGATTTTCAAGGCCTTCAATTTGTTGAGCGCCTAACGCAAGTGCTGCCAATCGAGCCTCAGTTCCTGTGAGATAGTACTTATCAATGTTAAACTCCTTGATAAGACTAAGTCGAAGAATGACAATATCTTGCAATTCAAAGAAGTTATGAAGTGTCTGTTGGAGGTCATCATAGTTGTAGTCCTCTGTCAATCGTTTCTCTTCATCTGTGAGAGGTCTATCAACATTGAAGTCAACATCGGACGTATGGACTGCTTTGCCAATGAGTAATTCGGTCATTTTCAATGAGTAGAACCTGCAACACATCAAATCGTATGTTACAATGCCGAGATGAGCCTTGCCTCTGAATTGAGCGGATATCATTCGCTTCGAGGTTTTGAAAACGTCATCTCCGTGAAGTATTGCATAGAGAATATGATTGTCATAGGCATCATTGTTATGACCTACCCACAAATCTGTTGTATGTTCACGGTAGAAGTTGATGATTTCGTCCTGGTCCCATAACTGAACACGATTGACGCCATTATCGTCCAAGACTAATGCGCCAAACAACACGTCATATTTGAAGACCTCAAAATCGAAAATGACTACATTCATTTGCCTGTACTCCCAAGTCCGTGTTGTCCTCGAGTTGTTGACTCAAGATGGTCTACAACCTCTATGTAAGGATTGAGGACCGAATAAGCAATCAACGAACATACTCGCTGATTTTTCTTGATTGTCACAGTCGACCCAGAGCAATTCGTTATGATGAGGTGAATTTCGCCCGTATAGTCAGGGTCGATGATAGCTGTCTGAATGATAAGACCAAGTTCGGCTATGGAACTTCTTGGTACCAACATTCCGGCGTGGCCTTCCGGAATTGCAACAGCAAAGCCAAGCCCAACTGTTCTTGTTTCAAACGGTTTGAGCGTGAACTCATCAGGTTGGAAAATGTCAAGACCACAATCAGGTACGTGAGATTTTTCCGGAAGTTTGATATCGTTTCTGAAAAGTTTGAGCTTCATATATTTATATCCTTTATTATATTGTATCACATTTTGACTTAAAAGTAAACTCTTTTGATATACTTTTTAGAAAGTTTTTCAAAAAAGTTTACCAAAAGAGTTTTAAGTCAAACAACGTTAGCGAACAAGATGCCGCCTTGCATAGTCGGTGTCGAACTTGTAGTAGAATGTTCCCGGATAGAGTACCGAGTCCACTCTTTTGACGAGAGGCTTTGTATAGCCGTGCTCTGCATAGTACTTGACGAGGATTGCAAAACGTTCATTTTGAACGTCTTGTTCAGTTCTCTTTTCGTTACCAACGTGACAACCGCCTTCTTTTCTGACGGATGGAAGAATGCCAATTCGTATGAACCGAGTGTCCGAAAGAGCAATAAGCCCTTTATCTGCCGCCTCATAGTAGAATGTCAAGTCTTCAACTCCGACCTCGCTCATCTTCTTGAAGTGGAGGTCGTATTGCTTGCAAATTCTGCAATTGAGAATGTACGTTTGGCAAAGTTGAGAGAGGAAGTAAGTCTTTTGCTTCTTCGGAGTTGTGCTAAATGCCTTCCTCGAAAAGATGAAAGCAAATGCTTTATCTCTGAGAGGGTCGGTCTCAAATCTGTCGATGCAATTCGACAGGATAGTTTTGAGTGTTGTTATCCTGTTCGTTGTATCGTGGATGCCGAACTGAGTATCATCTATCATAAGGCAATACTCATAGTTCTCTTCGATGGCTTTTTGAAGAATTTGCTCTCTCGTTTCACCGATGCATTGCGGTTCATCAAGAAGCAAAAATCTGAGGTTTGGCAAGTCGAATTGAGGTTTGTCATAGTAGCCCGACAAATATTCCGACTGCCTTACACAGAAGTGGAATGTCAGGTTCGGGTTGTAACGAACGCAACTCAGAATGGCAGGCCATTCTCTTTTGTATGTAGGTACACATATCATAATTTTGCTTAAGTCGTTCATAGTTTCTCCTTTATTCGTTTAGTAGTCTTAGCTGACAGATAATGTCATTTGCAATCTCATACATCGAGTTTAACGAAGTGTTGTAACGACGTATATGATAACCATTGTCGATAAGCGTTTGGAATACTTCATAGAATGCATCATCATCTTTCTTATAGTCAATTGCAGGTTCATTCGTCATTTCACAACGGATTTTCCAGTCATCTGGACTTACACGAAGATGTACGTAGAGTGCATCTTTGTACGGAAGTGCATATTCAACGTTTCTGTTGAACTTGTCGGCATAAACGACAAGGCTGGGCCAGCCTCGAACAAAGACATTAAGCCGTTTGTCCATTCTCCAGACGTAGCCAGCAAGAGTGTCTTTACCGGCCTTGTCAATGCCGTCGATGACGACTGTGAAGATTTTAAGCTTGTCCATCTTTGTCTCCTTTACGATAGTAAGGCATATCCTTGATACGTTCTTTCAAGTTCCACCAAGCTCCCTCAACATAGCTGGTCGGAAGTTCTTTGCCTTGAGCCTCGAGTTCAAGCCAGTTCGAAATCATCTCTGCCTCTCCAGGAAGCAGTAAGAACGGCCGCTCATTGTAAAGCTGTTCAAGCTCAAGTTTCCAACTGGATTTCCTCCAATCATTGTGAGCAGATGTCGGAGGAGTATAGCCGGGCTTATCCGGAAAACGTTTGAAGTCATTGCAATATGTCTCGTCCCTTGTGTAAGGTCCTTTTTTGTCGCAGAACTCGAGCATCCATTTGATGAGACGTTTCGAATTGTCGTCCTGAAGACCAATTGCCGTAATTTTGAGTTTGTACATCATCAATCTGTAGATGTAGTTGATTTCATCGGCAAAGTTGTTCTCCGTTCTCGAATTGCACGATTTACACCAGTCAATGAAGTTACTGCAATACGAAAGCGAGATTGTTTGACAGTGAGGCATTATGTATCTCGAGTCCATATAGCTGATACCTGCCTCTGCGATATCAACATAGAGGTCTTCAAGCTCTCTCATAATTGTGTCATAGCGTTTCCGCCATTCTTCGTTTTGATAGATTGCTTTGGGAATAATGAGGTCCTGAGTAAGAGGCTTGACATCTCCAGACTCAGAACAGAAGAAGCCTTTTTCTCGAGTAAGCTGAGCAAGGCAGACTCTCGAGATGTTGTTGATTTTGAACGAGAGTTTGATGCCTTCAAAGCAAAACTTCGGAAAAGTTCGACCATTGATAATGTCACTGATGAAGTCAACAACTTCAGGGTCGTCAGGGTCATATGCTTTTGTTCGGCCGGTATAGAATTCACCGTGTTTGCCAAAGTCCCAAGCATTTTTCGCAAGGCTGTTAAGAACTTCCGGCGGAGTGATAAGCTCGCAGGAGATGTTCTCGAAGCCATTCCTTAATGTTGCCATAGATTTGTCCTCCAAATTTATTTTATAAGAATATTGTATCACATTTTTTTCTAAAAGTAAACTCTTTTGATATACTTTTTGGAAAATTTTTGCAAAAAGTTTTCAAAAGAGTTAGAGTTGTTAGACGTTGAGCAGTTTTTCGACTCTTTCACGGCAAACATCAACACGGTGCGAAGCATCTCTGGCGATTTCTTTCATATCTTCGTCAACGTTGCCAAGAAGAAGCTCGTTGTCTGCAAACTGTACAACTGACATCGTGTCGGCAAGGTCAACGATAGCCTGTGTAATGTCATCAGTTGTTTTCATCAGTTCTGCATATTCAGGAAACTTCCTGTCATAGTAGTCGAATTCATACTTCTGAAGGAACTCGATGAGGCCAAGTTTCGTCTTTGTATCGTGGGTGATGTCGTTGATTTCCATCTCAGGTGTGTCGTGAAGCAATGCTTTAATAACGCAGCACATAGATGTATGTTCATCGAGACCATACTCTCTGGCCAATTCGAGGCTGATGATGGCAACGTAAAACGAGTGTTCTGCAACGTTTTCGTTTTTGATGTGCCGCCTGTTGTTGTACCTGATGATGCATTTGAGTTTGTAGAGTTCTCTCAGATGTTCGATGTTCGTTTTCATTGTATGTCTCCTTCGTATTTGTGGACTTGTTTGAACTCAATTGCCTGCATATTGTCAAGCAATCTGTCGAGGTCTTGAAGCGATGCAACGAAGTAGCCTGTCATTGCCAACATCAAGTTGAACGGCTTACCATTGAGTGTTTCTGCAAAGAAGATGATAGGCTTTTTGTGAGCGTATGCGTATCCGGTTTCCCAGATGGTGCCGCTGTCTTTTCCATCATAGATAACAACAACTGCATCTGCTTTTTCGATGCAATCGATATTGTCGAGGAATGTTGACTCACGGTCTTCGTCGGAAGAGTCAGGTTTGAGGCATGAACGAAGTCTCGGATTGAAGACTTCGATATCGTGAGCAGAAAGCAAATTTGCTATTCTCTGATGACGCTGAAGTTGTTCATCATTGAACCACGGTCCAGCAAGATATACAGTAAATCTGAATTTATTCATTTTCTATTCTCCTTAATGAATGTCAGCTATTCTGTCATACAGATAGTTGAAGTAACGGAAGTCATTGTACTCCCATTTATGAAGATGTTTGCCATCCTTTGATTTGAAGAACGGCGAGCTTTCGAAAAGTCGTTTGAGCAGGTCTTTGTCGGTTGTCACTTGTTCGTAAAGTGTCGACAAAAGGTAGAAGTCTCGTTCACTCTCATTACTACCAGAGCCTGGAGCAGGTAAGAACCAACATTGTTGAAAGTTGAAGCTGTGCATAAACAATACGCGGACTTTGCACATTGCATCATCGAACGTAAGATGTTCTTCCTCTTCAACTTTGTTGATATGCTTTGCTACAATCACAGGCCTAAGCATATACGTATTGAGGAATTTAAGAAGCTTTGCTGTGACGTTCACATTCGACATATTGTCACTGATGACGTTGCCTGTGATTGTCACATAGCGGTTTGACTGAGTTGGCTGATAATACTCAATGCCATTGCTCTGATTTTTGATGTAGTATGTCTTCGAATAGTTATCAATAATGCTATGTCGAAATAGAACTCTCAGTCCGGTTCCAGAAAAGCTAAATTCGAGATATGCAACGTCTTTGAAGAGGTCTATCACGAACTTTGCTCTTGCATCTGCAGAATTGACGTCATTTTTGACCGAAAAGCAATGGTCCACATCGATAGCGCAGATGTTGCTAGCTTGTATTGACAGACCTACTCCAGCATATGAGTCGATATCAACACACTGGAGGAGGTCGTCAAAGCTTACAAAATCGGCGACGATGTTTGACCTTGCTGGAGTCCCGTCAATTTTGAACGGAATTTTGTTTTCATTGACGAGACAATACCGCAAGTTTGCATTGATGATTGACGTTTCGGCCAACCGTCCAAGCACATCTAACGCCGACATCGTTACTGAGGAAGTTGCAATGCCGCAACACGTTTCCAGGAGATGAGGTTCTTCCAATGCGACTCAACCTCTTCACCCTGTTGATTTTTGTATGTAGATGTCGAAACCATCACGTAAATTCTGCTGCCGACGAGAACGCCAAGAGCATCGTCAAGAATTTCGGGCTGCATAAAGTACTTCTTTTCCAGAAGCGGGACGCCGGCTTGTTCACCTTCGAACTTGAGCATATCGGAGACAAATCTCTTGAATGCCGACTCATCTTTGAACGAGTAGAACATTGCAAATTTACGTCCTGCCATCTTCTCGATGTTGTGGAACTTTCCTTTTTCATCGATGCTGAGGCCGTCCTCGCAGATTTTGAAGTCGAGTCTGGCCATCGGGTCGCCGCTGCTTTTGGACTCGGTGAGTTGGGCTTGTGTGAGTTCGCAGAGGTAATAGCCGTCGGGTAACTCTGTATAGCCGGCACCCTCTGCGCTGACGTCGTCGATATTCGTATCAGCGAACAGGTCTTTGAGTTGATTAAACAACTTTGTTTTGTCAATTTGTTTAGGCATAATGTTTCTCCTTATTTATTCGCGTTCAATGCCGCGAGTTTTGCTTTAATTGCCGCAATTCTGTCTGCGGTGGACTGAGGCTGAGGCGCAGGTTGAGGTTCAGGCTGCGTTTCGGTCTGTTTCGGGCTTGCATTTTCGAGAGCTTCAACGGTTTGAGCATTCTTATCGTCTTCGATAACAACATCTGCCTGTACCGGAGCCTGGTCCTCGAGGTTCGTTGTTGTTTCGGGTTCTTTCTTTGCAATGGGACTGTCCTTAAAGACTTCCGCAAGAGGTTCGACAGGAAGTACTTTTGCTTCTTCCTTGACCTCTTCCTTAACGACCGGTTGTTCGGGTTGAATGACTTTCTGCTTGGGCGCTTCTTTTACTTCCGGAGCATAGAGTTTGATTGCCACTGCAAATTCATCGAAGTCGAGAGGAATGTCGTGAGGCACATTGTCTTCATCGATACCGCGAGCAATTCCGAATTCGTTTTCCTTCGGAACAAGGGAGAGATAACGACGTTTGACCATCACACCATTGCCCATATCCTCTGCCTTGAGATAGCATCTGAGACAGTAACGAACACGGCCTTCAATCATATCCATCACTTTGTCAGGAATTCTCGAAGACGGGCCGTATTTCGTATGCTCAACACCTCTGCGGTCTTTTACGACATATTGGATGCCGTGAGTGATGAAGATGATGTGCTTGTCCTTGTTGATAAGCTTGCACAGTTCAAGAAAGAATTCGTTTCTCGTAATGTCATAGCCTTTGCCGTAGCCGATGTCGCTGATGTGGTCGATTTTGCTCTTCGTACAGAACTCGGACTCACACCATTTGAAGAGGTCTTCCAACAGGTCGACGACGATTGTATCGTAGCCATCGAAAGACTGGTCGAATGCATCTTTCGCTTCGCTCCAAGACGAAACTCTGATGTATGCATTCGGGTCAGCGCCGAAATCTTCGAGCCATTCATAGTTGCCATCTGTACAGATGAAGAACGGCTTCGGTGCGTGGCAGGCAAATACGGACTTTCCTACGCCCGGTTCGCCATAAAGAAGCATTTTGATACGTTTCATTTAATTGTCCTCCAATTTTTATTTATAGATATATTGTATCACATTTTTTTCTAAAAGTAAACTCTTTTGATATACTTTTAGAAAAGTTTTTCGAACTTTTTTTTCAAGTTCGACATCATACACGACGAATTCCCTTGAAGCCGTGCTTGATTTCGTTCATAACGGCGTCAGGAGTTACGTCAAAGTAGCGGACACGCAGCTTAACGATAGCGTTCTGCACATCGAAGATGTTGATATTTTTGTCAAGCTTAAGTAAAGCCTTCCAAATATCAATTGTCTCAATGTTGAAGCACACTTTTCGTTTAGGCTGCTTCGAGTTGATAGCAAAACCTTCAGTTGCAGGATGCTTCGTCTTTCGTTTGATGTTACTGAGTCCAACAGTAATGCTGTCATCAGTCTCATCATACGTTATGACGAACTTTTCCTTCAACTGAGCAAGTAACGTATCACTCATCAGTCTGAGATTGTTCCTTGGCATAACTTAACCTCCTTGCTTATTTATGTCCTCCAGCTCGGCCTTATACGTCTGAACGTATGCGGACAGCAGGGTTTCATCAATGATAAAGTTTTGTCGAACCATATCGGCAAACTCATCAACATCAAGGTCATAGCCTTGCTGAGCTGCCTCAACGATATTGAGAAGATATTCGTTCTTGAACATATTGTACTTGTTCATAACTTTCTTCTTCTCGTTATTGGCCTCGTCAATGACGAGCATATCAATTGGAACGCAGTCTCGATGGTCCTCAAAGACTTTTGTCGACCGATTGTAAATTCTGTCAGAGATACCATAAAGAAGCTCGGCATTCGGTGTACGATAGAAGACGTCGAACCAGTCAGAACGACCATACGAATTCCGAGCATTGCCGTAGTTTATGTAGAAGAGTCTGTTCTGAACAATCGACGCAGCAGCAACGCACATCTTATCGAGATTGTTGATGTAGTCTGTAAGACCTTTCGGGTCAAGCGTCGATGGCAAAAACTCGTGATATTCGACAAGATGTTCATCATTGAGTTCATATTCAAAACGCATACGGCGTTGGAAGTCAGAGTCATTCTCGTTCTTCTTCTTTCGTATCATAGTCTTCTTGATGTTGATAATGCCGATTTTATACACAGGCATTTCGGGGAATGTTTTCTGTACCTCGAAAATGTAGCGGTAAAGTTGGTCAAGGTAAGCATCCCAGTCAGGCTCTTTTGACGAAGTCTTATAGTCGATGATGATGAAGCCTTTGTTAGTCAACAACAATAAGTCGACAATGCCGACAAATTGATGACCGGACGGAAGGTCGGCATTGAGATAAAGCTCGTGAGTCTCATCAAGAAGTTGAAGCTTTTCTCCTGGATTTTCGATGTCAATAAGTAGCTTGTCGAAGATTTCATCGTGATGTTTCATATAGCCGTGGACCATCGACTCAGCCAGCATCTGTTCATAAGAGTAGCATCCTTTCTGTTGGAACGAGCCGTTCTCATTGAAGTATTCTGTCAAATCCTCTGTTGTATGTTCAATTCCCCAGTGGACAGCTGAGCCGATTTGAAGTGCAGGCTTGATGTCCTTTTTGTACATACCCATCTCATAGCCGAGATAGTAGCTCATAGGACAAGCGAGCAATGTTGTGAGTTTCGAGTGCGAGAATTTCATTTTGTAAAGACTCCTTGTTCAACGAGTTCGTCGAAAGTCTTCCAATTGTCAATGTCATTGAGGTCTCCATCGTATTTGTAGTTGACGCAGAAAACCGTAATGGCACGGCCAAAGGAACGAAGATGATTTCGAGCGAGGTACTTATTGATGAAGACTTTCATATCCTTGGGATTGCCTTCAAAAGTTTCGACATCCGTAATGTTTGTGTCCTTACGAACACCGCAAGCAAGTTTTGCAGTAACCTCTGTTGCAACTTTACGACCTGTTGATATTGTAGCTTTTGCATCTGCATTACGTTGTTCTTCAGTACGTTTTACTGCATCAACAGGTGGAACGAAGAGTTGAAGCAAACGGCCAAGAGGTTTTCTGCGATAAGACGCTCTCCACCAGGTAATGTCAAGGCCTATCATAACATAGGCTATGTCTTCTGAAGAAAGAAGCGTGACGTCCACGGTTTCGCCTTTTTCATTGACCTTGTCTTCGAGAGATTGTTCCATCCAAACGTTTTGAATGTTTTCGACCGTTGTTTTGTAGCACGGTTCGTCATCTCCATCGAAGATGACCTCAACTTCAGAGTTCTTATTGGTATGCTTATTGATAAACTCGTGGAGTGTGTCGTAGTTTACTTTTCTTCTTGCATCGATAAGATACATTTTTGGTCTCCTTCACTTGGTAAGCCAAGTTTAATTTATTTTATAAGTATATTGTATCACATTTTTTCTTAAAAGTAAACTACTTTGATATACTTTTTTGAAAGTTTTTGCAAAAATTTTCAAAAAGTTTGAGCTTACTTTTCGGAAACCGTAATGACGTATCTGATGTCATCGGCTTTGAAGATGAACTGACCGGCCTCAACAAATTTGGGCGAAGTAAAGATGCTTGCAACAAATTGATTGTACAGTTCCTTACTCCCAAATGACAAAGTGACCGGTCTGATTTTATGTCTTAAATAAAGTTTGACAGTTATCATAGAATTCCTCCTGAATTCATCGTTTAACCTCAGAGTCACTTGGAATATCGGTATATATAAATATATAAGGTATACGCGATGTGTCTCTGAGGTAAACGTCGTTATTTCTTGGGCCTATGCTTTTTGACAAGTTTGCCCTGTTCATTCCTTGCAAGTCGACCATCAGCAATACGAGCGAAAAATTCGACCTTGCTTTCAGTCTTATAAGCTGCACGTTTGTTGTCTTTGCACCACTGCTCATATTCCTTAACAGTAACGCCGGTAAGAGTAAAGGCTTGCTTATTGTAGCTCATATTTGAACCTCCTATTGATTGTCTTTCTTAATGTCTTCAACGAGTTTGAGTAACTCGTCCATTGGCAATGTCAACAAATACTCACGCTCTTCAGCAGTAAGCCTTGATGTTGGTATGCCTGCAAGAGCTTGCTCCTTTTGTTCAACTGCTGAATTTGCTTCAAGCATTTGCTTTATTGTCTCAACAGACAACGTCTTAATGCTGACCTCAAAGTCAGACATAACGACTTTGTTCGGGTCAAGCATTGCCATTGCTTTGAACTCATTCAATCTGAGAAGCAATTCAACAATTCGTATCTTTTCAGTTGTCTTGAGCTGGTCAGCAATCGGAACATTTTCGTCCATCAACAATGAACTAAGATAACCACCTATCTCATCAACAGTGATGAGGCGGTGGAGGAATTGTCGATGGTAGAGTGCTCGATTGATACGACGAATTTCTCGTTGTATAACAGGCGAGATAAAGAATTGCTTAGCAACGTCCATATCGATACCTGTCAATTCTGCAGCAGTAGCGACCGATTTGAACTGTACGTAATGACTAATGAAAATCTTCTGAATGTCATTGAGCTGAAGCTTTCCCTCAGGGTCAGGATTGAGCGAATATTCAGGGTCTGTTTCGAGACTATGTTCATATTCTGCCTGCATTTCAGGGAGCTTTGGCAAAATCTCAGCCAATGCCTTTTCGTCGATTTTCTTACTTTTCTTCGCCATTTTCTATTACTCGATTGATGAAGTTTTCGTACAATTCAGGGTCAACATTGCTGTTGAGCGAGTTTATTAGATGATGTTCGCAGTTTGCACATTGATGGTCTTCAATGCTGCGACAGTCTTTAGCAACATTATCATATTGCTCACATATTTTACAATAGCTATCCGGAGTCGTCAAAATTTTGACAACTGTTTCGACCGGTAGCTTACGTAAAACATCAATAGTCTTCATTATAGTCCTCCTTCGAAAGATTTGTCCGCCTTGCTTCAGGCGGTCTTCGGTTTTGAGTAATGAGTACGTTGTCTTCCAATTGATGTAAGGCTTACAAATGCTATGACAATTTGCACAACGTTTTGTACAATCTTTACAAGGACAAATTGGAAGAATAGTCGTACTCATCTCTCAGTAATGAATGTTGCAAGTTGGTCTGCACATTGTAACAACACTGTAAGAGTCGAATATTGCTGTGCCGCATTGATGGCATAGCTACCACCACGTACAGCTTCGTCATATCCGCTCATATGCCAACGAATAGCCAACGCTTCAGCAGGTTTCAGACTCATAAACTTCTCTATCAGAAACGCCGACTTCTCACCGTGGCCAAATGGAAACTGGTCGTCAATCTCATAAGTCTGAACATCAGTCCATACTCCTTTGACGAGTTGACGTTTGAGACAAGGCTTATAGAAGTTGACTTTGCAGAGGTCGTGGAAGAGTGCGATAATGGCAAGCGACTCAAGAGTATCAACACTGCTATCATTCGGAAACTCAACAGTTTGCAGAATGAGGATTTGCTCAAAGACGTTGAGCGAGTGAGCCAAGAGGCCACCTTTTTCACAGAGGTGATACCTTGTTGAGCAAGGTGCATCATAGAAGTCTGATTGTTCCAAGAACGTCATCAATTTGTCAATGCCATCACGATGAATGTATGTATTGACAAGATGCTTGAACTCAGCTTTCTTTGTTGCAACATCTATCATTTTTCACCTCCGTCCTCAACGTCCCAGTTTGCGAGACGTCTTGCTAATACGTCATCATATTGTGTCATAATGACGAATTGCTCACTGAGGAGTTGCTGCTGAATTTGGCTTAACGTCTTGAACTTTTTCGAATGGAGCATACTGTTCAGATTGTCCATCTTTTTGATGAGCTCAAGTCGTTCAACCTCAACACGTTCTCTTGCTTCTTGGCTTTCATATTTGAGCACAACATCTGCTGCATTAGCCATAAGCCACGTTAACATTTGAGGAATGACCTCTTCATTGATAGAGCCAAAACCAGCGTGACTTATAGCATCGTCAAGCTTTTCGTCGAATTGTTTCTGCTGCTCGTCTGTGAGCATTTTCCTCATACCCATCAAACGTGCGATTTTAGTTGCTACCCTCATCAGGCACCTCCACTTTGTATTTTGCAAATACTTTTGCAAAGACAGGCAAAAGATTACCGAAGCTGTACTCATAGCCTTGTGTTGTTTTGCACATAGCCTTCAGCTCTTCGAAAATCGCTTTTGCCGTTTCGGTCTTTACATATTTAGCTTTCCGATATCCTTCCTTCGTCAATTCCTCTGCAACATAGTCGCAGTATGAACTGTCACAATTGTCAATGATATTTGAAAGCTCATAAAACTCTTCGTTCTTCTCCATTTATTCGGTCACCTCCACGTCGTCGATTTTGACGAGTTTAATATCCGTCAATTTGACGTTGCAATTCTGTTTGAGAAATTGCGAATACGCCCTACCGCGAGCGTTCAAAGCATCAACATCTTCGATAATTGCTGTGAGCGTCTTGACTCTGCTGCCATAATAAGCATCGACAACGAAAAACCAGCGATGAACGGGAGCTTCAGTAGTTTCAACTTTGTTGTCTTGTACATTTTCCATTGTTTGGTCCTCCATATTTATAATTATATTGTATCACATTTTTTTCTAAAAGTAAACCACTTTGATGGTCTTTTTTGAAAGTTTTGGAAGAAAGTTATCTTATAATTGAGAGCTTGCCTCTGTTTTTGAAGTTGCATCTGAAGAACAGTTTATTGTTGATAAGCCGTACAGCGCAACCTTCACCATAGATTTTCTTCACAGCTTTTGCAAAAGCTCGCATTGACATATAGTTGAGTTTCTTTTGCAAGAACTCAGCACTGATGTAGAGGAGCTTTTCAGACTGAAGTGCATCTGCAGCCATACGATGTTCAATTTGTTCCTCGTGATGCCCAGACTCATCGTCCCACATAACGTCTTCATTACAGGTAGCCTTTAAGAACTGTCTTGCAGAACTAAATGTTATCATTGCTTCGTCCTGCGATACATAAGCATAGTAGTCGTGCATCGGTTCTTTCAGACCAAAGACATCGGGGTCAAACCATCCTTTGTAGAAGCGTTGACGAGAGTCATTATAGAAGACTGTCTCAAAATCAAGCATCGCTTCAGGCGATTTACAAGCAGGTTCAATAATGTCGAGCATAACGTCGATGTTTTCAAGCTTTTGTTTGAGAGTGTCATCAATTTCGAGGTATTGCTGCTCCCATTCATTATGAGTAAAGCGGAACGAATGCTGATAATTATTTGTACCCAACACTGTGCCGTACATTGCGAGATATATGAACATCTCCGTACAGAGAAAGTCCTGTTTGAGCTCACGGAGGTCATCTGAAAACGTTGTATCATAATAATCGCCTCTTTTCAAAAAGTCCTTACGTGTGTCGTACGTGTACGGTATAGTTATAATGTTTACGCGACGAAGGAAACCATTTGACGTATCACCGAACTTAATGTCGTCTCGTTCATTCCCAGCAAAGATGTATTTACAATTGATTATGCCAGGATATTTGCCGACAAACTTATGCTCAATTGTCTGGACTTCCGAGCCAGTCAACATTTTAAGGTTCTTCGAGCACTTATACGTCTTGGCCTCGGACTCAAGGTAGATGTTATGACAGGCCGTTTCGAGTGAACCGGTAATGTAGCGGTCTTCCTCAATTGAGTCAATATCATTTGCTACCGGCGTCGGTATGACCGCATGACTGAAACACCCATCAAACAGGGAGTTCTTACCATTTTGTCCAGAGCCAAACATTATGACGAAGTATTGACTGAACGAATTGAGGCAAGTGTAGCCGAGAATTTCGCAGAGATGTTCAAACTTATCGAGACTGAACTTATTCAGGTCGTCAAAGCTCATATTGTACACAAGGCGGAAGCACAAATTCGGAGACACGTTATCAACAGCTTTGCAAGCTTCGAGGAATGCTTCCGTTGTTTGGAAGTTCTCAAATGTAAGAGGCAGAGGCTCAAAGGCAATGTTGATATAGTATCGAATGATGTAGTCAAGGTCATAACTGACAATTGACAGGCCATTATCAGCAACGGAGCGGTCATACTTAAAGAACCAGTCATTCTTTCTGAAGTCAAATACTCCATTATTGAAGGCTATACAGCCATCAGGCAACGCACGTATGAGCGTGAGTTTCGGATTAAGTTGCGCATTACGTCTGTCATATGTAACGGTCTTAAGCATATCTGTGATGTTTGTAAGACAGTTCTTTACAACTTCATTGATACGGCTCTCAACTTCGTCTGTAATGTTGGCAAAGTACTTATTGAACAACAGCGTTCTGACGTTCAATTCGAGTAAGTCTTGAGCGGTTGACTTATCGCAGGCTGAATAGGCAATTTGATTGATGCGTTTTGCAAGGAAACCGCCGTTCTCTAACTGATAGACGCAACAGTCATCGGCTAACGCACGTCTCCAAGTTCTGAACGAACGAGCAAGGAGCATATCATCGGAGATTTGGTCAACTGTAGCCATTACTCTACCTCCTTTTCAAGTATAGCGATTGCAGCAGCAATAGAGAAGCCACATTCAAGATTGACTTCGGCTTGCATATTGCGATAGATGAACTTACAACGATTATCTTCAACAGTGAAGTCATATTCAAGTTGACGAAGCAAGTCAAACAATTGTTCTTTCATTTTAGTCCTCCAAATTTATTTTATAAGTATATTGTATCACATTTTTTTCTAAAAGTAAACTACTTTTAATACCAAAATTATAACTTTTTGAAAAATTTTTCATAACTAAGTATAACGAAAGCTTCATAACTTCATAACTCGAGGTAAACTCTTTTGCTCAACATTTGGATTGTGGAACTTTCAGGAAAATGGCATTTTGATTTGAAAGTAATCGACTTTTGAGTTAAGAAAAAAAGTTATGAAATTCCGGAGGGTGAGTTATGATAATTCAAAGTTCATAACTCAGGTAAACTCTTTTGTCAGGAAGGTCAAAGTTATGAAAATGAATAAGCTTAAAATTCTTCTTAACTCAGTTCATAACTTACTTCTTGGAGAGGTCAAAAGATACTAGTATCTTGAGTATATATTTGAGTTATGAAGTTAAGAAAATTTTAATAATAAAATGTATATACATATATAGGATAATAAAAAATATAAATATAAAAAGTTCATAACTTCATAACTCAAGGTAAAAAAGTACCTCAAAAGTATCAACTTTACGAAACAGCAAATTTTTGAAAATTCTTTTAGAAAAGTATATCAAAAGGGTTTACTTTTTGAAAAAAATATGATACAATATATATATAAAATAAGGATAGGCATACAAGTCATTTTTTTCTCCTTATGAAAGTCATAGAGTTTGGTCTCCTCCAAGCCAACGGACTTGGCAGTTCGGAAAGACGACCGGTAAGCTGCATATCGTTAGACAACAATGTCATTGCAGCTCCATCAAACAACAATGGGAGGTCGAGTGAATGGCTGACGATAAGCAAGATACTAACAGCAAAGCTATGAACGATGTGCTTGACGCCGTTATGAAAGCTAACGACTTGCACAAGCGTATGGACGACGAACTCCAGGAGAAGTGCGAAAAACTTTTCGAAACTGGCAAAAAGTCCGTCGCTATGCGTGATGCTTATGGCAATAGTTTACTTGCAGTCGGAAACGACGACAAAGTCGAGTCATTCACAAACTACGGTCTCTCTAATGATACGCTGAACTGGCCACTGTGGCTAGCACTCTACAACGACTCTTGGGTGTTCAGGAGAGCAATCGACAAACCCGCCCAAGACGAGATTCGTTGTGGAGTGTTGTTACAAGGTCAAACAGACAAGAGCAAAATCTATAAGCTCCTCAAACAACATCGTACGGACTTCATCAACTTGCTTCAATGGGGCGCACTCTTTGGTGGTTCCGTAGCAGTAATGATGTTCGACAACTTGAAAGATGAGGACTACAAATCTCCTATGGACTACAACGTTCTCAGACAATCAAAACGAATGAGAATGTATGTCGTTGATAGGTGGTATGGGGTTGCTCCGACTTATGACGATACAGTTCAGCAAATGGCCTCAATCGACTTTGGCAAACCTCGGTTCTACCGCATCACTCTTGCAGACGGACACGAGGTTACGTTCCACCACGATTACGTATTAAGATACGAACATCGTACAGCGCCCAAACTCATTAAGAATGGGCAGCTTCAAGGTTGGGGCTATGCCGAAGGCTCGCACATTATAAATGAGTTGAGCAGAGATGACAAACTCAAGGCATCAATTCAGAGCCTTGTTGACAAGTCGCTCATTGAGGTCATTAAGATGAGCGGTATGAGAGGCGTCTTTATGGGTGCTGACGCAGACAATGAACAGCAACTCAGAAAACGACTCGAAATGGTCAACTGGGGTCGGTCATACAACAGCTTGACTTTCCTCGATAAGGAAGATGAGTATCAACAGAACACTTATTCAGGACTTGGAGGCTTGAGCGACTTACTTGAAAAGAATATGTGGCTTGTCTCCTCTGCACTTGAAATGCAAGGCGTACTCTTCGGCGATTTGAAGAGCGGCTTCTCGAATGATACTGAAGCTCTTGAACGATACGATGAAACAATCAATGGTCGTTGTGAGAGCTATCTCAGGCCAGTTTATGAGAAGTTCCTCGCTGTTATGTATCGTATCAACAACATCGAGGAAGCAGTTGAGTTTGAGTTCAATTCGCTCATTCCGAGGAAGAAAATGACCGATAAAGTTGAGGACATTGGCTCGTTTGTCAATGTTCTTTCTAAGTTGTTAGCTGACGGCATCATTGATGAGCCGAAATACTGCAAGCTGCTCAACAATTTTGTTTCAAAAGGCTCTACCGACATTACATTCACTTCTGAGGAGGCCGAAGAGGCAGCTCAAAGAGCGAAGGAAGCTTCTGAGTTGCCTGGACTTTAAGAATGGAGAAGCTCTACAAAAACAGATTCATTATCGTCTTTTATGACAAGAATGATATGTGGCAGCTTTACAGTTTCGACAACGTCCGTGACATACTCAAGTTTCAAGGCAAACCCATAACGAGGACAAACGTCAACCTCATCAATGTTGAGCTATACAGAGCTCTACGAACTAAGGAACATTATACGCGATTCCTCAACGGAAAAACTATGCGCGTATACATTATAGATATAAAGGAGAATTAAAATGAAGGCTTACGTCAAAATCCAGTCCAGCACTACCATCAATGTAACGGCAGGGTTGCAGTGCAAAAATGTCACCAATCCTGATGCACACGTTCCTGACAGGTTGAAAGTCAATCCGTCGTGGCCGAAATGCACCGTTCTCATCAGAGAGGGTGTACATTGGTACCCCAGTGAAATCACTGAGTGGCCGACAGTTAAGGCTTTGGCTAAGGACAAAATTCTCACTATTGGTGAGGACAGCGACAAACCTGTTGACAACCCCGAAATGACGAAGGAACAATTTGAACATAACAAGGCGAAACTCGATAAGGCTCCTTCTCTTGACGAGGTGGCAGGGAAGACTGAAGACAACAAGGAGGAAAAGAAGTCGTGAAAAACGAAGACCTCAACAGATTCTACAGAACGAATCAGCGGAATCACCCGCTCGACTTTGTGAGACGAAACAAAGAAGGCAAAGTCGATGGCGGAGGTGAACCTGAAGCGCCGATTCCCGGAACATTCAGATTCGGTCAAAGTTCTGTAAGCTCTACATTCGACGGCACAACGGAGCTTCAGAAAAGCGACCTCATTGATGCTACAGCAGAACCAACTGTTGGCAGCATTGCTATCTTCCCCGATGACAAGAGCTTGGTACTCTTCATTGGTACTATCACTGCTGTGAACGGCGATAGCTACACTGTGGGAGAGCTCAGCTATCTCAAAGATACGTGGCAACATTCTGGAAAGTGGCAAAAAGGAACCTCGGCCAGCTACCCTGAAACGTATGAGTACAACGGCTCCTTGTGGCTTTGCCTTGCAAGCGACGTTACAGAGGACCCCATTGAAGGCAAGAACTGGCAACTTCTTGCTCAAGGTACGACAGTTCGTCCTACTTTCTTGAGAGTGAGCGGCGACCCCATCAGCGATACAGATGCGGACGAGTATCTTCTTGCTTTAACGAATCTTACTCCTACCAACATCAAGCCTGAAGTCGACGACATCGTCATTTTCTCTACAACAGGCAAATTCTGCGTTGGCACTGTCAAAGAAGCGCAAGAAGCAGGCATCAATGTAACGGTAAAGCAATCCGTCAAAATTGCAACTGAATAAGGAGGTAAGCTATGGCAAACAACTTCAAAGTCTTTGACGAGGCACTCAACAATGTTGCTACATTGAGCGAGTGGAACTCTGACTCAGAACGAGTTGGAGGCTTCGTCGTTGGAACACCTGCTCATTCGAAGGTCGTCAATACTGCTCTTCGTTCTGCGACGTTGGTTGTCAAGGCTCTTCTCGATGCAGTAACAAGAAAGCAAGATATCAACATCGACTTTAACAGCTCTGACGCTATCATCAAGCAATACATTGAGGACGGCATCCTCGAGATGATTCGAGATAAAATCAGTCAGATTCCTGAAGCACCCGTAACTAGTGTCAATGGAAAAGTCGGTGCTGTCGAAATTACTCCTGAGTCATTAGGACTAGCCAAAGTAGCAACATCTGGGAATTATGCAGACCTCATTGGCAAACCTGGGAGTGAACTTCCTGACCCGACAGGGCAAAACGACAAAGTGTTGGGCGTACAAAACGGCCAATATATGCTAATTGAACGGTTTCAAATCATTCAAACGAGCAATGCTGCTGGCGGCATAACATACGAAATCAGAGCATGATAGGAGGACGAAAGAATGCAAATTGCATATTTGAAAAATGACGGAAAGCCAATTGCAGTTGCATATTTAGGACAACTTGATGACGACCCTAATATAGCTGCCATTCAAACTGCTTTAACCGAAGCAGATTTACGAGGTTTATCTGCGCTCTTCTGGTTTGATATGTCGACATTCAAAACCGACGCTACTATAACACAAGCTTTTGGTAATACAGAACATACAACAGAGTATATGCCAAAAGACAATGACTATAAGTATGGCAAATTAAATTTACGCGGTATGCATTATTGGCAGTCATACTACGGCTATTATCATCAAGTTTATAGACTTGGTTATGATGCAGCTGCAAATCTTATCGATGGTACTCTGTCATCATTTTATGCGTATGGGTCAACAGCATCATCTGGCAATACAGGTACAACAGGCTTCGTCTTTTTAGCTTTATGGCGTCTTAATAATGCATATCGAATGCACGCTGTATATGCAAAATATACAAAAGTAGGGCAATTTGTTGTTAGTCCAAAAGTTTCTTATGACCCTACGACAATTGTTTCTGCAAATCAACCGACGTATGAATATATGTCGCCAAGTAAAAATGTTGAAGTCGATGTTGCAGACATTGATTTTGATATTCCTCCTACTCCAATCACTCCTGGAGCCGACCTCGAAATCAACAAATCTCGTTGGCGTCCTATCGAAGCCGAAATCGATGAATCAATGCCAGACGTTGGTAACTTTGTTAACCTCAAGTTCAAGCCTCAAATTTGCGATGTTGCTTGGTGGGCAAGAACATCTAGTCAGTACATTCCGAAGCAAGACACAACATATACAAGCGGCGACAACTACAAACTCAACGTTACTTTCAAAGCATCTCCTTCAGTCGACCCGAACTTTTCATATATCGATTATTCAACGATTCCGCCTGGTCGTTCGTCGGCAATATCCTCTCGATACTACGGTGCAGGTGTCAGCACTCACGGCTTTGCTGGGTGGATTCACTACAAAGACAAAGACGGCAAGGATGTTGTGTTCTTTGATAGTCTTGATGTTTCAATGTTTGAAGGCAAAATCGATGCCTTTACTCCTGTAAGTGGCAACAGAATTCAAATCATTACAGAGCTCACTATCAGCTTTGGCGGACCACTCATAAATCAGCTTGACTATGACTTACAGTGGTGGCATACAGAACTTATCAACAAGGTTGTCTTCAATGGACAGACGCTCCTCGATTTGACAAGCGATACTGTTACGAGAGCCGATGTGAGAGCCGGCAAAATCTTCCATTTGCCTACAGGCGAACAAATCGATGGCACTATGACAGGCGGAGGGGGCGGCGGTGGAGACACTGAGCCCAATGGCATTCCTATTCCTTGCGAAAATGATGACAAGGTCAATGAGTATCTCAACGAAGCCTATATGAACAGAGTACTCAAATTCACAGGCTCAACATCTGAGGCTGGCTACGAACAAGGAGAACTCTACCTCGTCGAACCTGCAGAGAGAGATGGACCCAGAATGATTGTAAATGGCGTGCAGCTTAAGTTTGTCGAGGTTGGTGAAATTGGTGATAGAGCAATTGATAATATTAAACAATTATTTACAGTCGATATGTTCAAAGGCGTTAGTTCTTTACGACATCTTGATAATTTAGATAGTGGCATCATTAAGGGCATCTTTAATAGTGATGCTAATGGACAAAATTTTACACCAGCAGCCGTTACTTATACTGGTGATTACAATACAATCATAACATTTACGTCTGGTTCAAGCAAACGTGTTTATTACACAGCAGAAGGCAACGATTATTCTTCTACTATATCTGATTCTGCAAAGTACAAGGCAGACAACGATGGTCCAACATATCAATATCATAATACTGAAAGTATTTTCGTCCACGGTACAAAAGGCGGCGAAGAATTCATTTATGAATACGATTATTGGAACAACGCTGGTCGTAATGGTATGATGCAAACAAAAATGGCGTCATATGTTAATGGCGTTGCAACAATTGATGGTGTTAGCTCAGCACTTGAACGTTACATAACATATCTTACGCGCAGAACTACTAAAAACTATATGGACAATATTCCAAAATCTCGTGGTGGAAACAAGGAGGACTAAATAATGCCTTTTGGAGAGCAACAGACTTACTACTTCAAAATGACAGATGGCAAACAATTTGCTGGGCTTGAGCTTGGTAATTTGTCAACACTACCCGAATATTTGTCGCTTCCTTGGTCTGTTGGAGATGGAAAGTACATTGAGTTTGATGCACTTGATTATCGCCAAATCAAACCTGAACCTGAGTTGTTCATGCCGCCGTATAGTCTCATTGTTGGTAATGCAAATCGAAAGACTTATGCAATCAACTTCAAAGGGCAAGTTCTAAATATTGAGGTCATTCAACTTCACGCAACTGATGGTCCTATGGTCTACTTCTATTGCAATGGTCAAGTTCTTGACGTTAGACTTGCACTTCGATATCCTGATGAAAAGCTTTCTTCAGACAATGCAGTATCAACATTGTTGCACTTTACATTTGACGGAAAGGACTTCGTTGCAGTAGGTCGATTTGACAACATCTCTGCAAATAACCTCGAAAAGAACGGCGTTTTGTTTAATGCTGATGAGTATAATGGGCTTTCAGAGATTTTGCTCGTCAGATACCCTGAATGGATGCCTCAGCAAATTCGTCTTCTTTCTCGAGATGGAATGCCAATCAATTTGCTTGATACAGCAGATAAGTACATTGGCATTCATTATGTCAAAACAACAGAATACCACGAGTACAATGGTTGGCGAGCTACAAGACTTGTTCGAGATAAGTGGTCAGACTACGCTAAATCTCAACGATAAAAGGAGGAACAAATATGGACACTGAAATGATTTTGACAATCGTCACACTCGTTTTGGCAGGACTCAGTGTAATTGGTGGATTCTTCAGCTACTACTTCTACATCAAGAAGAAGCTTGCTGAAAAGCTTGCTTCTGAAATCGATGATGCTGAGGACTCTGACAAAATTGCAGAAGAGAAGCGTGACTTAGTTGTTGCGCAACTCAAAGCGCTCATTCCAATGATGTTCAGGCCATTCATTACTGATGCAGTTCTTGAAGGTATGGTCCAGGCAGCATTCGACAAGATTGAGGACTATGCTAAAAAGCAACTTGAAAAGAAGGCCAACAAGGAGGACAAATGACTCTACAAGAACTTTTCTTCAATTGTCAATCGGCGAAATACATTGACGTTCCATCGACGAAAGGAAGCTATTGTATTGAACGATACAGTGACGAGCTCTTCATCTACTTTCAGGGGTCGAATTGCAAGAAAGACTGGCTACATAACTTCAGCTTTCCTGCTAAGGCCTACCACGAGATGAAAGACAAGTGGTACGTTCATAGAGGCTTCCTCAAAGTCTTTAAGAGCATCAAACCATATCTTGTCAACGACATTATGAACAAGAAGTATCAGAAAATCACAATCGTCGGCTATTCTCACGGTGCGGCATTGGCGGTACTTTGCCACGAATGGTGTATCTTCAATCGACCCGATATTGCTAGCAACATCAACGGATATGGGTTCGGTTGTCCGAGAGTTCTATGGGGCAAGGCAAACGAGAGAGTTCTTGCAAGATTCGACCGATTCACTGTTGTGCGAAATAGCCGTGATATTGTGACGCATTTGCCGCCCAAACTCTTTGGCTTCAAACATGTTGGAGTTTTGAGAGAGGTTGGCAAAGGAGACAGCTATGGACCTATCAAATCGCATAAGCCTGAGTGCTACCAGTTTGAACTTGGAGAGCTCAGACGGAGGAGTAACGTATGAACGTTGTTGAAATTGTTCTCACTTCGGTTGTTTCCGGAGTCGCTTCATTCGTTGTCGGCGGTGTCTTAAGTTGGCTCATCACAAAGAAGAAGCAAATTACGGCAGTCGAAAAGGCTGAACAGGAAGGAATGAAAGAACTTTTGAGGAGCAAACTCATCGACTACCACGATAAGTACATACCTCGAAAGTACTGCCCTATTTACGTCAAGGAATCTGCTACGAGAAGCTATGAAGCTTACCACGACCTTGGCGGCAACGGAACAATTACTCAGCTTTACAATGAGCTGATGGCTTTACCTACATCATTAAAGAAGGAGAGTAAGTAAGATGGAAGAATTCAAAATTGAATCGTCGGCAAACATTTTCCGTATCAAGAAGATGAATGCAATCGAGGCTTTGGCATTGCAATCTCAGGTAGACTTTGACAGTGTTGAGTCCACTGAAAAGCTTTACAATGCTATCCTCGAAAGAGTTGAGGTCAAGGTCAATGACCAATGGCTTCCTGTCAAAGAGAAAGGACGCAACATCTACTATCCTGACGGCATTGAGAACTGCGTCAACGTCATTCAGGAGCTGATTCATCACTTCCTCTATGACTACCTCAAACCGCTTTTTCAGAAATCCAACGCATAGAGTCAAGTACGCAAATCGATGACGTTGGAAACTTTGAGCCAGCTGTTGCAGAACGAGTTCACCCACTTGTCTACACATTAGTCAGCAACAGGCTGGCAACATTGAAAGAACTAAGAGATGAGTATTCTATCGAAGAAGCCATTGATATGTATGAAATCTTCTTAGTTAATGCGTACAACAAATATCAGTCAATGAAGGAGGCAAGCAATGGACGAGTATAAGAAAGTCGTCAAAATTGTATTTGAGTCAGACGAAAAGTCGCTCAATGATGTCAATGCTTCATTGAAGGCGCTGTCAAATGCCGGAGCTATCAGCGAGGAAGATAAAGACGCTTTGACGTCTCAACTCAAAGACCTCAGACAACTTCAAGCTGAAGCAAAAGCGTTTCAAGCGCAAATCACTGAGCTAAGTCAACTCAACACTGATGAAGCGAAGAAAGCTGCAGAAGTTCTGAAAGAACAGCTCAAACTCAGAAACGAAGAACTTCGTAAAATGGGCGTTGAGGTTGAAGATGATGCCGAGCCGACTAAGATGAAGCAACTTAGCAACATCGCTTCTGGCGCCATTGCTGGTGCTCTTATGGCAGTTGGCAAGAAATTCCTTGACGGTTTGGTCAACGTTTTCAAAGATGCTTGGTCTGAGCTTAAAAATCAGCTTCAGTACAGTCTGTTGAGCAATCAACACACAAGAGAGCTTGCTTTCAACTACGGCTTCACTGCGAGTGAGGCTTATGGCTGGGACAAAGCCGCCGGAATGCTTGGTATTAGTAACATCGAAGACCTTGCTTACCTCAATCCAACCCAACAGCAAAAGTTCTATGAGGTCTTCCAAAAGTACTCTGACAAATACGCTTCGTTGTATGACTCCGGCTTCTTCGATACGATGCTCGACTATCAAATCGAGATGGAAGAATTCAAGTTGGATATGCAAATGGAAGTCATTGAGTTTTTTATGGCAAACAAGGACGTCATTAAGTCTGGTATGCTAGCCATTATGGAATTGACTCAGTTTACAGTTCAAGCACTCGGTTGGCTCATCGAACATATTGGCGGAGAACGACAACGTTCGTCTTATGAGAGGTCCACTGCAACACAGAACATTCTCAACAATGCTGTGAGCAATGCAAGGACAACGAACGTACAAATCGACAACACGTTCAACAATGTTGGTAGGAATGACCAGACGTGGCTTGCAAATGCAGGCCAAATGACATATCAACAAATCATCACTGCACTGGAGGGCAACTAAAATGGCTGAATTCGCAGTAGTAATTAGCTATGACGTAATCGAATCTGACAGGAAAGTCTTCCGGCAAATCTTACTCGACACTGTTGATGATGTATCTGTCAACGCTTCTTCTGAAATGACGACTCACCCGGTTGTAAGCGGAGATATCGTTGCAGACCACGTCATTCAGCAACCTTCTTCTTTGACAATAACCGGAACGCTCTCAATGAACGGTGGACAGGCCATTGTCATTGACGGCACTGGAACAAAACTTGCAGATGTTCAGCAAATGTTTGAGAAACTGATGAAAGAGGCCATCCTCTGCAAAATCTACAAAATCTCGAATTCGAACAAGCAAATTCGTTTCCTTGAACGACAGAATATGGTCTTGCAGAACATCACTTGGAAGGAACGTATCAACAGCGTAGACTTTACGTTCACGTTCAACCAGGCGATGCTTGCAACAGTTCAGACGTATGACGTTGACCTTGACGACCAATACTTACCGAACATCAACGACCCGGCAACGCTCAACTTTACAGATAGCTTGCTTGACTGGAATCAGGTTGACACGATGGTCATCAAAGCATTGGTCGATTTTAAGCTCATTACTCAGGACTTCCTTGACTATATGGGGTCAATGAGTATTGCGGCGCTCGTAGGGCTCGGTGTTGGATTGGCCATTGCAGGTATCGTTGTTGGTGCCATTGCTGTTTCTATTCCTGTCATTGGCGCTATCATTGCAGGTGTGGTCATCGTCGGTATGGCCATCATCAATGGCATTAAAAATCTGTTCAAAAAGACAAAATACAAAATCGACACATTCAAGAAGTACAGAAAAGACCGCGATAATCAGAGAGAGGTTCAGCGTTTTTCGAACTTCATTGGAGAGATTCATACTCAAATCTCCAAACTGAATGACGTCCTCAAGGTCTACAAAATCAGTTCGAATGAACCGCAAGAATGTATGGTCTCTATTGGCGGCAACTATTACATTTTCAAGTTCACAAAGAACAACACTAACAACAAGTGGTCCTGCATCACTACGGCTCTCTACGATAATAATGAGACGCAAGTCAGCGTTGTTAACGACGTCAATGCTCAGGCCTTGACAGCAATCGACCAATGTACAAATCAGAACAAACTCTTCAGAGCATATGAATCTGGTGAATATGTATATCTTATGAAGGCTCCTACAGATGAGAGTAAGCCGAGCAGCGACTTAACGAATTACCTCATCTTCGTATCTTCAATCGATATGAACGAGTTTTCGAATACGATTTACGAAATCATCAAGAATGCTCTCACATACTGAGGTGATGCTATGGCTTATGCGTGGATAAGACTTCTATCAGTCAAACTTTCATCGACTAAGTTCAAGAAGCAAATGGTATTCGGCGAAAATCATCTCGGTGGCAATCCTGACCTCAACATTGTCGTCTCGGGCAACAAATATATGTCTGCCTTGAAAGATGCTTGCACTATCAAAATCTCCAACTTGACTTATGCTGAGGTCGTTCAAATCATCAATGGAGAGTTCTATGACGTTGAGATAACTTGTGGCTACAAAACGACTGGTGGCTTTACGATTTTCAAAGGCGGAGTTCTCTACATCTCAAATGCTATCGAGGACAACAAGACGAACACTATCATAATTCTGTGCGGTTCGAACTTGGTAGCAAGATTCCATCAACGTCGACTCAATCTCAGCTTGAACTCAGGCATCAACGTCTATTCAGCGCTCAAATATGTATGCCGACTCAGCGGCATTCAAGAGGCAACGATATCAAGCCAGCTCAAGAAAGTGTTGTTAAACGAAATGACGACTTGCAAAGGTACTGCGGCTTCAATTTTCGATGCATTTGCTCAAACAAATGAGAACCTCATCATCAATTCTGATGCGAGTCTTTTCGGAGAGTTCTCGATATTTGATGCGACAAGGTCGAATGCTCGAGTTATTCGTTTGGAGCAATCAACAATTGAGCTGTCTGGTGGCTATCCTCAGCTTACAACTGATGGCTTGAGAGTCACACTTCTTCCTACTTTCGGATTTATGTGTGGAGACGTCATCAAGATTGACAACAGCATCATACAGATTCCTGTGCAAAGTCAATCTGAAATTCAGAAGAACTACGGCTACTTCATCGATGAGGAAGGTAAGTATATGATATTCGAGATTGCCTACAATCTTTGCAACAGGTCAGCTCAATTCTCTATGGAGCTCACTTGTAAGAAGAGGCAATTTGTTTCAGACTATTTTGGATAAGGAGGTCTTATGCCGAACAATACGACTGGCAATAACAACGTAAGTTCAGACTTTATGAGAGTTCTGATGGCGCTCAAAGCTCATACAATGAGAGCGATTCCGGTAGCAGACCTCGTTGTTGTTACCAAAATCGATGGAGACAACATCAAGGCCGCATACTTGGCAAATCAGAACACTTTCGTTGAATGCATTGCACTCAAAAGCCTTCAATTGAAAGTAGGCGATATTGCTCTCTGTGTCTTTACAAAGACAAGATTCAGAGAGAACTTAGCAAAAGTCAAAGCTGGAAAACAGCCTCAGACAATGCCGGATAACACGGAAATTCACAGCCGCAATAATGGAGTAATTGTTGGGGTTGTCTATAGCAAGGAGGAATAAAATGTATACGAGAAACGACATCGACATTACCGACTTCATCAAAATTACGAATGCTGGTGTGACGATTGCAGACTTTACACAAATTCGTGCAGCATTAGTAAATCGGTACAAATCTGTCTTTGGCAGCGACATCGATTTGAGCACAGGTTCTGCAGACGGCATCTTCGTCAATGACCTTGCACTCATCATAAACAACATCTTGCAGGCTATCAAGACTATGGACGCAAGTCTTAACGTCAACACTGCTGCAGGCGTTTACCTTGACAGATTGTGCGCACTCTCAAACGTTACGAGGCAACAGCCTACTCATTCTGTCGCTTGGCTTGAGGTTACGAATACGAGTGCTAACAAAACTCCGTCAATTGCAACTTTAACGTTCATTGACCAAGCAGGAACAGAATGGCAAGCTGATGTGCCCGTTGGTCTTACTTTCGAGGCCAATGAGACAAAAATGATTAAGGCCATCTGTTCTGAGGAAGGCGCTATCGAGGCCAATGCTGGCTGGATAAATCAGACGATTGATGTGAGCTACCTTTCGGTCAATCAACCTGAAGCAGCAATTGTTGGTTCTGACCTCGAAACTGACGCAGAACTCCGTGCAAGAAGAGCTCAGTCCAATGGTGCTCAAGGTACAACAGTCCTTGAATCGCTTGCAGGCGCTTTGCTTGAATCTGTTGCAATCAAAGACTGCCACATCGTCAACAACAATACAGCCGTTGAATCTGTTCAAACCGACGGAACGACAATTCCATCGCATTCGATTTACGTCATTCTTCGAAAGAGAGAAAATGTAAGCATTGCAGACAAAACTATCGGCGAAATCATTTACGGCAAACTCACTCCTGGAGTATGGACTGCTGAATGCGCAGATAAGACTTACGGAACTGCCGGAGAATATCAATACGTCGATAACAACATCAGGCTCATCAGCACTATTGAGCAGAAAGTCTTCTGGAAGGTTGCAAAGCCGATGGCTCCGAAGTTGACTATCAAGTTCAAAGCACTCGATACGTTCACAGAGGACGAAATTGATTCTGAAGGCGGTATTGCGGACAGCATTATGAACTACTTCAATTCGCTTCCGCTTTGTACAGAACTCACTCAAAACGATGTCCTCATTCAGGCTGTTTACGCAGACCCTCAATTTGCAGGCAAGCCTACGTATGTTGTACAATCTGCGACATTCGACTTGAGCGAGACCAGCGACAAAGATGCTAAGACGGCAATGACTTATTACAACTACACAAAGGTAGAGAAGTCAAACGTCGGTGAAGTCTACACACTCATTTTCAGTTAAGGAGGTCTTATGAATACTGTAAGCATTCTTCCTGAACAATTGAAGTCATTCGACTACTACAAAGACAAACTTCCAATGTACTTGCAAAACTCGTATGGCTTCATTGAGCACTACCGCATTTGGTATGATATGTTGATGGGCAAACCTGGTACAATCAACGGCATCGTGCCAAGTGTTGATATGCTCCTCTATATGCTCGATATCTTTGACTCAAGCTACTTCGGAGAACTTGGAAAGCTTGGAGACCTCAATACGCAGTATATGCTTGACAACATCGGTGCACTCTTCGGAGTCAAGCGGAATATGAGCATTGCTTATCATTATGAAGGCAAACTTGTTCCTGAAACGCTTGCTCTCTCAAACGAAGAGTTCATTCAGCTTATCAAGGCAAGGGTCATACGAAACTATTGTGAAGGCACTTACGAGCAAATCAATCAGTACTACAAATCTGCAGGGCTTGAGATTGTCAACACTACCAACAGAGGTGGAGACACTGCAACGTCTGGTCTTTATCTCATCAAACACTCAAATCAAGGTACTTTGACAAATCTTGAAAAACTCTTCCTTGCAGAAGAGTTGCATATTGCAAGTATGGGCATTCAATACTTCCTCGAGAGCATAACAATTGAGGAAGACTTCTTGTGGGATACGATTGACCACAACTGGGACCAAAGGAGGTGGTGCTAATGAGATGCAGACGAATTTACAAAGGCAACGTTGTCTGGTTCGGAAGCTATGGTAAGAACAATGACGACACAGCAAGATTCTTTGCTGCCGGCAACAAGCACGACAACTACTCAGACAATCAGGAAGCTGTAGCAGACAGTCTTACTCAACGACTCAGCGTCATTCAGAAAGAACTCTGGTACGCAACATCTTACGGCTTACCTCTTTTTGAGAAGACGAGGTCGAAAGCAACCGTCGATGCAACTGTGGCAGACATCATTATGCAGCATCCTGATGTTGTTAGCATACTCAGCTTCAGTTCTGAGGTTGTCAATCACAAATACTCCTGCAGTGTGAGTATTCAAAGTACTTTTGGGGTCGTAGACGTTAATCTGTGAGTTTCCAGAATGAATTAGGAGATTCATCAGGTTGCCATAATATAAATTATTTATGGCATATCTTTTGAAACTTCTGATTCAAACTGATTATATCTGGATAAACGTTTGTGATATAATAATTATAAGGAGGTATAAAGTAAATGCGATTTTTGGTCAGTGAAAAGCTTAGTGAACATCGCTTCAAAACGCCTGAAGGCTACCTTGTTTGCACTGATGCGATTCTTGCTCGGACCGGAACGCAAGAGTACAAACGGTCTGAACTTTTTGGCGATAGCTGTGACAATCCTGACGAAACGATTACAGTCAACAGAAGCGCTGACCAGGTTTTCGACAGCAAAACTCTTGCTTCCTTCGAAAACAAACCCCTCACGGTTGAACACCCTGATGAGGACGTTGATTGCCATAACAACAAGGAGTATAGCGTTGGCTTCGTAAGAGATGTTAAACGCGGTCTTGTTGATGGACAAGACGTTATGCTCGGCACAGTTGTCATTACTGATGCAGAGGTCATCAAAGACATTGAGAATGGCATTCGCACAGAGCTTTCTTGTGGCTATGACTGCGATGTGACTGACGGAGACAATCCTCAACAGCGCAACATTAGAGGCAACCACGTAGCTCTCTGCGAAAGAGGTCGTGCTGGAATTGCTCGTCTTGTTGATAGCATTCACGACAATCAATTCATTGCCGAAGGCATTGTGACGAGAATCTATGGAGACAAAACGTCTGCGAAGTTCTACGTTAAAGCTGATGGCCGTGAATATCAAGCTGTAACGCAAAACGACGTATTGTCGAAAGGTGCTGCAAGTCTTGGAGACAAGGTCAAACTTTACAGAACTGAAAGCGGTTCGTATACGCTTACTCTTGCAGATTCCGCAAAAGACGCAAGAAAAACAACCTGGCAGGTTACATACAGAACATCTGATGGCAACTATCCGTCGGTAATTGTTGTAGCCGAAGGAAAAGATGAAGCAATTCGTCTTGCAAAGCAGAAAGGCGCTACCAACATCGTGGAGGCAAACGAAATCAGTCCTGAACGAGCAAGAGCTCTTGGACTTGATTCCGCTAATGACGAGTCGTTGGGCGAATTTGTAAAAAGAATGAACGCTGCAGGTTTTGACGTTAGTCTTCGTCCTGATTTTCGTAAGCATCCTCATTACGGCTCTGCTGTTGATTGGAATGCAAGACTTCAACGTATTGAACGTGCTAATGTTTCAAGAGAAGACAAAGAACGACTCAAACGCATCAATACTGACGACGTACCGATTGAAGAACTTGCAAAACGAAGCAGACAACTTTTCGGTGATTCCATCAAAGATGCCGGAAGTCAACTTTGGCAGTATCATCAGTGCTATGCGATAATTCCGAAGAAGTACTACGACAAGTACAAATCAAACGCCTATGTCGAGGCAGTTGAATATGATATCGAGGCAGCACGCTATCATCGAAGCTCTCTTGAGCGTTGCGATGGCATTGCTTACGTCATTATCAACACATACGACAATAAATACAAACTGGAGGACTCCAAAGTGGAAGACGCTGATTTTTCGAACAGAACAAAACAAGGTTATGAAGTCATCGAAATGTACCGCGACGGCGGTCGACTTCACGTCATCTTCAAGAGAGCCAATGACTACGGTGTTGGCCTTGGCTATGACACAACCGACGGGCAATGGGCACAAGGAATGTACGACTTCCGTAATGTTGCAGAAGCTCGTCAAGCGCTTCAGGAAACAAAGCCTTATGCAAGACGCATTATGGATGCTGTCAAGGACTCTGCAGAATACGATGACCTCAATGCTGACATCGACAAATATTCGATGAACAAGAAAATGCTTGAAGGCATCGTTGATGCAGCAAAACGCACAAAAGGACTTTCTGATATGGAAAGACAGAAGCTCATTATGAAGGCAAATGCGCTCATCGCAGACCTCAACAGAATGGGCGATTCTGTAAAAGACGCAGACACATTCTTTACGTTCGATGGATATCGTTGGCGTCCTGATTACTTTGACAGTTTGGCTAAAAAGTACAATGTCAAACTGCAGCATCTCGGCAATAAATCAAGCTTTGTTGGACCGAAAGACGTTCTTGAAAAAGTACGTCAAGAAGTTTTCGACCGTGGCTTTGCTGTAAGCTTTATTGCAGATTCCATCAAAGACAACTACAATGAGGACCTCGTCGTAAAGACGCTGAAAACGTATGGCATAAGTGTTGATTACGTTCAGGAAGTCAATGGCAAATTCAGAATTAAGCTTCAGAATGACTCTGATGCTCACTTCAACAAAGTCAAGGAAGCTTTGAGCGACTACGGCTTTGATGTATCGAAAGGCGGCTATCTTATTGCTGTTGCAACAAAAGATTCCGTCAAAGATGCAGACAACTTTTACACCGTCTCTTACATTGGAAACGGCGTCAATCAGATTATTGCTGTGAGAGCAAACTCGGCCGATGAGGCAAAGCAGAAGTTCCTCGATTATGCAAAATCGAAGAATATGACCGTGACAATCAGCGGCGTTTCTGAAGGCGCAATAATGAAGCCTGGACTTCCTGTCATTGACAAATGCGGAACAAAAGACAGCTTTGCATCGAAGCTCAACGGCATCATCAATGCAGTCAAAGCTGTAAAGAAGCAGAAAAATGGCTGAAAAGATTGACATTTTCAAATCTCTCAACATTCCGTCATACTCTATCGAGATAGGCGTGTTCGATGACAGAACGAAACGAACTCAAACCGTCTCGGTAGGGTTGACAAACGCTGAGCTGATGTTCATTCACGAAAATGGCTCGCCTCTTCAGAACATTCCTGCGAGACCGGTTTTGCAAATGACTATTGAGTATGCAAACAAAGAGCTACTCAAAAGTACAATCGACAAGGCAATGGACGCGTTTCTCAAGAGCAACTTCGACATCAACAAGCTTGAGGCTGAACTTGAGAAAATGTGCATCAGAATGGAGAACTATGCTCGACAAATCATCTACTCAAATGATGGTCGTCTTGCTCCAAACGCTCCAGGTGTTGCTGCCAAAAAAGGTGGCAACCATCCACTATTTGACACAGGTCAATTAGCAAGGTCAATAACTTGCAAATTGAAGAAGTCATAGTGGTTCATCAGGTTAATTCTGAGACACTTCTTGGTAAGGTAATATATTTTATTAGACTAACCCAAAATTTGTTTCAGAAGTTAACTTGATTTATCCAGGTGATTATATCTTTTCCAAAAGATATGATACAATATTATTATAAAAATAAAGGAGACAAAAAGTATGAAGTTCAAAGTCATCGATGAAGAGACGAAGACTGAATACTCGGTCGAAGAAGTCGAAAAGCCGACAGAGCCAGTTCTTGTAAAAACGGAAGAGCCCGAAACGCACGACGACGATTCTTCGCTGAGCCCTGAAGAAATCGCTTCTCTCAAGTCACTGGCTGCAGTCGCTGACAAGCTTGTTGCTCTTATCAAAGAGGACAGCTGTGAAAGCCCTGCAGAACCTGAAACCCTCGATGCCGACGAAGATGAAGATGACGACGAAACGGTCGTTGACACTGAATCTTGTGGTGGCAAAGCCTGCGATTCGAAATCTTCTCTTGGCAAAATCGAGAAATCGCCGAAGCAAGTCAACGACTCTGCTGAGGAAATGGCACAAAGCATTGAAGATGCTTGGGCAAAAAGATATAATGGAGGTAACAAGTAATGGGACTCATCATCAACAAGAGCATCAGAAAGTTCATCAAAGGCTTCCCGACGGTCTCGGATAAGTACAACGTTGCTGGCGCAGTTCTTGCGGGTACTGAGCCCGTTGAGTTCGGCGACCTTGTCAAAGCATCTGCAACGAAAGGGTACTTTGAGAAGGCAAGTTCCGGCATTACAGCGGCATCCGATATTCTCGGCATTGTTGTCGGCACCAACGTGAAGCTCAACCTTGAGTGGCCTGAAGGCAAAGTTCAGACGCTCCCTGGTGAAGCGTTCAACCTGTTGGTCAGCGGCTTCATCGCTGTTGGTTTGGATACAACCGCTAAAGACAGCAACATCAAGGCAAACGCTTCGGTCTATGTGACCGAGAATGGTACTCTCACTACGGAGGAAGGCTCGAACTTTGCTCTTCCTGGCACGGTCTTCACCGGTGAGTGGGAGAAAGACGGCGAGACTATCCTCGCTGAAATCTTCGTGAGATAAGGAGGTAACAAACAATGGAAGGAATCTTTACACCCAGCGAAATCAAGAAAAACTTCTTTGTGGACTCCGTCGCTCCTCAGAACAGAGGTCGGGCGTTCAGCCTCCGTGACCTCTACGGGAGCCGAATCGGACGTGCCCACATCGGAGATGCAAAGGTGCACGATGCGAATTTTGCATTCCTGAGCACCACCCTCGCAAAGCTCCACGCTCAGCTTTACGAACCTATGTACCACGTCACATACCAGAAAGACATTCCAGTGGACGTCGGCGGTGGCTTCGTTGATTACGTAAGCTACTACACCGTTGACTGGGCAGGCATTATGGACGAGTTCCGCAATGTTGTTGGCAACAACGCTAACTACATTCCTCGTGTGAATGCCGGCCTTAGCCAGAAACGCGTGAACGTTTATACGTTCGAGGTTGCTTACGACCTTCGTTTCATCGAACTCGAAAAAATGAAGAAGCTCACCCTTCAGAAGTCGATTCAAGACATCTACCAGAACGCCATCGTTGCTGGTTGGGACCTCTTCGTTCAGAAGGTTGCCTATATGGGTATCAATGGCGGTACCGGCCTCTTCAACAACCCCAACGTGTTCAAGTCCACCATCGACAACAACGATGCAACGGCAGCCGATTCCGGTTTCGACGGAATGACAGACGAAGCGGTTGTGGCATTCTTCAATGGCGTCTTTGAGACCTACCTGCAGAATTCCAACATGAACATCTCGCTTCTTCCGGACACGTTCCTCGTTCCTACGTTCGTCGGCTCCGACCTGTCCAGCAGATTCTCGGCTCTCTACACCTCCACTCTCCGCAAGTTCATTCTCGACCACAACCTCGGTTCCGATGAAGCAGCGGACGAGATGAAGATTACGATTCAGTCGAGACCTGACCTCAACACGTTGGGCGCTACCAATCACGGTCGTATCGTTGCATACCGCAAGGCAAAAACGTTCGTCCGCATCGACATGCCCTATCCGATGCAGCACTACATCACGTTGCCCAATATCGATAAGATGTCGTACACCTCTGCATTCGTCGGTCAGGTTTCGGAAATTCAGATGCCTTACAATACCAAGACAGACGAACTCGGCGTGGTCACCTATTGGGACTTCACGAAGTAACGAATATCGACAGCCCAGATGGAAACGCTCTGTCTGGGCTGTCGATTTAAGGAGGCATTATGGCGATAATCGGAATTCAACTTGACAGAAAGAACCCTGAGTTCACCGTCGACGATTTCGTCTTTTGGATGCCGCAATACGGGAAGTTTATGCAGACCGATGAGGGCAAAAAGTACTTCAACAAGATTTACGCTCTCGTTAACAACAAAATCTTTAAGTCAATCTTCGGTTCTGACTGGGAGCTTGCAATGAGCTATGCGATTGCGCATTACCTCACTCTGATAGCAAATCAGTTACAGGCCCCGTCTGGAGATACACTTCAAGGCATTGCAGGAGGGGCGACACACGGCGTTCTCTCCTCAATGTCTGTTGGAGCCTTTTCAAAAACGTATGATATTGACAAGACAATGTTGAGCGAGGACGAAGCCTTGTTCTGGAACCAAACTCAATTCGGAACTGCACTAATGGCGCTGCTCAAAACAAAAGCAGTACCGAGCATCCTTGTTGTTACATCGAACCCTATTCCTGGAGCGAACTGATATGGAAGAGTACCAAAACCATCTCGTAGACCCAACCTATTTTTTCGATGCGATTGAGGAGTTCTCCTTCAATTTTCGTATTTTTGTCAAAATAGACGAGAGTCAAATCGATGAATATGGCAAAATCCACGCTCGGTACGACTTTCAGACAATCAGAGGCTCATTGCAATCCCAAGGGACACACATTCGTCGTTCGAAAGAAGGCAACACAGAGGAACGTATCTACAACTTCTACTGTAAATCGCTCTATCGTATCAACATCGGTGACGTCATCTTGTACAAAGGTAACTATATGATTTGTACTGATGTCCAAGACTACGATGAGTACGGTTGCAGGTCAGCAGTGTTGAAAATGATACAACTCACATCGTATCGTGATTTGGCGGACTACGTAGCATACTTAAAAGGAGAGAAGCTTATATGATGACGCCCATCAAAGAGATATCCGAGATAGACAAAATCATCAGACCTGTTCTCATAAAACAGTCTGAGCTTCAAGACAAAAGAGTGCTTAATGGTCTGACAACCCACGGTGTGATGTTACAAAGACTTATACAAGACCAAGTCTATCAGACTCTCGAGCCTGATAACAATGTCCTCATTTTCGGGCTCCACGGTCGCACTGACGACCCTGACAAGAGTATGACCGAAGAGGATGGTAGCATTATCCACTATGTGCCTTACGAGATGAAGCTCATAATGTACGGTAGCCGTTCTGAAACGATTATGGACAAACTCATTGGTCGTCTTCGAACAGCTGAAGTCAGACAAGAGCTATATGCTCAGGGCATTTACTTACAAAACGTTCTTCAGCCTCGCTCAACGGAAGAGTTCATCAACGAAACAATGTGGCTGAGGACTGACTCAAGTATCAACATCTACGTTATGCTTCGACATTTGCCTGTAGACGAAGATGTTGATATCAAAGACTTCAACAAAATCGAAATCAAATCTATAGGAGGTTAGTATGCCAAGCATAAATCTGAAACGCTTTGTCGATATTGACATCAAACAGCATGTCGCAAGCGTTGTGACTGGCACGAGAGACGTCGTCATCTTGTATACTGAAGACACGACTGACTCTGCTGAACACTTGGTTGAGTCGTATGCGCAAGCCGAAACCTTGTACAAAGGCAAGACCACGACGCTTGCATACCTGAAAGTCTTCTTCGACAATGGCGGTGCGAAAGTGCTTGTCGTCGAAGGAAAGGCCATCAGCGACGTAACAAAAGACGTCCTTGTTGAGCTTGACAATCAGTACATTTGCATTGCGTATGCGTCCTCTGGCGATGCAATCGACACGAACTACGCCAAGCTGAAAGCGCTTGCTCAGTCGCTTGAATCTGATACCAACATCTACGGCATCAACGAGAAGATGATACTTGCTCCGGTATCGAGTAATGTCGACACTGACAAGGTCAAGAACTTCGTCGTCAAATTCACCGACAAGAGCTCGCCCGTTGTTGGTATTGAAATGTCGATTGCGGCATATCTCAGCAAAATCGATGTGTATGGTACCGACACTGTTTACGACTATGCGTTTACGAAAGACAACGTCGCAAAGCCTGCGATGATTACCGATAGCGACTTCGTAAAGTTTATGGACAACAACATCAACGTTGATGCCTATCTTGCGAACGCTGTTCGTAATTGCGGAGGCAATTGCAAAGATGGTTCCGATATCGTCAACACATACGTCAAAATCATTCTCCATCAGACAATCACTGAGCAGCTTATCGGTTTGCTTACCGAGAAAATCAAGAACACGAATGGCGTAGGCAAAATCTACTCCGCTATCGCATCTGAACTTGAGCGGTACAAACAGTGCGGCTACCTCACGATTGACAAATCGTGGACTGACGAAACCTGGAGGGTCATCGGAAATGACGGTGTGACTTACACGGTCATCGAACAAGGCACTCCACTTACCAATGGCTACGTCATCAAGGTGCTGCCTATGACTTCTCTGTCGGCACAAGACAGGGCACAACACAAGGCGCCAAACATCTACGTGGCAATTGCAGACCAGTACGGAGTACGGTCTATCACCATCAAGGGTGAAGTCATTTAAGGAGGGCAAAAACTATGAGATACTCGTTGGCAAACTACATTCTCTCGGTCAAGCCTGACGACCCTGCAATCAACGCAATGTTTGGCACCATCTCCATCGGTGGTGAGGGCAATGCTGTTGGTAGCATTACTCTTGAGACGAGCAACGATATGTGGCAGACGAAAGGCTATGCAACAGGCGCCTGGATTCACAGTAAGAACTTGTCGAGGATTGGCACGGCAACAATCAGTCTGAGTCAGCTCACTGACGCTGTTGCTAAGTTTAAGACACTTTGCAATAAGTTCTACCAGGCAGACTATGCAGGCTTTACATTGACGCTCTCCGATATCGACGGCAACAAGATTGCGGACTGCATCGATGCCTACATCAGAAAAGTTCCTGCTCAGGAGAACGGTGAAACGGCGGCTGACCAACAGTGGGTATTCACTTGTGGCCAGATTGTCTATACCTAATCGAAAAGTTCAAAAAGTAACCCCAGACCATCAGGTTTGGGGTTTTCTTTTACTTTTAAGACTAAAGTTTACCAGAGGTTCTAGTTTTAATTCTGAGACACTTTAAGGTTTGGTAATATATTTTATTAAACCTTTTTCAAAAGTGTCTCAGAATTAAACGTCGTAATTCATTTTTCAAAAGTTTTTCTTGAAAGTAAACAACTTTAACTTTTTCATTAAAAAAGACCTCTCAGAGGAGGCCTTTTTGTAAATTTGCCGTCATTCATACTTTTGGAATGACATATTGCATTTTCGATTATGGCATTCATAATTGTAGATAGTGCCACTGTAGCTGTATTCGTCCTGAACCATCTGGCAAAAGCAGCCGCATAATGGACACTGAACTCGCCATACCCACTTCTTATCGATGTGGTCTGATGGTCGAGATTTTCGTTTAGCTCTCCATCTCATACTTCCTCCTTAAAGATAGTCTCCTTTGTGCATTCCTTGGCATTTTTATCTTGCCTCAGCCTGATGTAAACAGGATGCCGTAAGCTTCTTCCTGTAATCTCCTGGCATTTAACTTCGATGACGGAGTATTTGAGGTCAATCCAGTTGTCTCTCCACATATCGCGGTCTTCATCAGTTCCGCAATTGACTTTCGCTACGTGGACGACCTCATCTTTGTCAGGGTCGTAGTAGCCAACAAGAAGAGCACCCACGGTGTTGCTATACTTTCCATTGCCAGGTTGATAGCCATAGACAACTACGTCAACTGTTTCAAACTTCTTGCATTTGAGAGACGCTGCTTTGTCATAGTACTTTCTGTCAAGCGATTTGACAACCACTCCTTCAAAGCCAGCAGCAATCGCATTGTCCATACATTTGAAAGCTTCATCTTTCGAATGAATAAGCTCGACATTCTCAACAACATCTGGCTGGAGGTCGGCATTGAGGAACTTGACCGTATGAAGCTGAGGCCAATTGAAGTCATTGACAACCTCGATTGCATAATGAAGTCGTTCAAGATAAAGCCTATCTCTGAGGTCAATTCCTTTGTAAAAGAGGCAGTCGAAGACAGCAAACTTGATGTTGATAGTCTTGAGCAATTCAGCCGCTCTCTCAGGAAGAGAATGAAGAACTGACGCGGCTTCAGACCAGTTTCTGCCGTAGCATTCACAATCGAGGACAGTGTATTGCATTCCGTAGAGATTACTTTGCTGATATGCATTTGTAAGATGTGGTAATCTGTCCTCATTCCTCATAAACTCGCCCGTCTTTTTCGAAATTCGACGAGAAGTACAATAGACTTGCTTTCCGTCGAAGTGAATGAGCATTCTCTCACCATCATACTTTGGCTGTGCTATGACAGGTTCATTGTCAAACATTTGTTTGAGATAGTCATCTCTGTAGCAGTTGATATGGTCTGCGTGGTTCGGTCCGATTTGTTTTACGATAGACATTTTGTTTTTCTCCCTTGTTCTATATTTGCTGCAATCAGCTTTGAGTTGTCGTTCTTCCTCTTCCGTAATGGTCCAGTTGTCGTGCTTTTTGAAATACACATAGCAGAACCAAAATGCCATTGCATACCGGCCATCAGCTTTCCACATATAGTAGTGAAGAAGCCAATGCTCTCTTATTGGAAGCCACAAATGATTTTTCGGGTCATTTGTCAATTCCGGGTACATTGAACGAAGTTTAATATGATGCAATGACAATTTTGTAGCATAATTCTCAGGCGTTACATCTTTGAATCGTTCAATCAACTCGTTTGCAAGAGTCAGCCACTCGTTGTTGTTAGGATTGTCAAGCTTGTACTTTTCCATTGTTTGCCGCCGTAATTCGTTCTCTCAACAAGGTTGAGGAAATGTTGTGGGAACGAGGAACAGTTATCTGTTCAATGCCGTTTTCGCATTCATATGCACGACCCGTATAGTCATCTTTATGGTCTGCGCCAACAAACCTGCAGTCGTGACTGACTGTTTGCAGTAACAACAATAGGTCTGCCTCGCCTTCATAAGGAATGACCTTGTCAACCACCTTGAGGCTATCTACTCTGCTGAAACGTTCATAGATACTTTCAACAGGTTTGTTCTTTGCCTTGTTGTCGCAGGGGTTGCAATTCAGAGCAACGATGAGATAATCGCATTTCGTCTTTGCATATTCGAGAGCTTTGATGTGGCCGAGATGTAAGAGGTCTCCGACCATCGGGAAAATTCCAACTTTCATTTGTTCTTCCTCCTCAAAAGTAATGACATTGCGGTGAAGCCTGCTGCAAAGGCAAGCCACCACTCTTTATTGTGCTTCTTGAAAACGATTTTCATTATCGTACCTCCTTCCAAAGTTCTTTCTTGAGGTCGTTGTACTTATGTTTGAGTTCCAACCACTTGTCGACCTCCTCAATGTTGAGATAAGCCTCTACCAATTCGAGGTAGCTGTATGCTTGACCGTAAAGACGATGAGCTCGAAGCATTTCCGGAACACGTTTGAGTTCACGCTCTGCCTCCAAAGTGTTGATAGCATCGATGATGTTTTCGATTGCCGATTTGAAAAGTTCGTCCTTCGTGAAGTTGATGTTTTCCATAAGTTTGACCTCCAAGGTTTATTTATTTTATAAGAATATTGTATCACATTTTTTCTTAAAAGTAAACTCTTTTTATATACTTTTTTGAAAGTTTTTTCAAAAAGTTTCAAAAAACTTTCCGGAAGTATACAAAAAGAGTCCTCAGAGTTACTTATAGCGAGTGTATTTAGTCATTTGACTGACTTGAATAGTCTCTTGATAGCCAAAAGCTTTGCATTTGAAGAATGCTTCGGAATGGTCAAATGTTTCAATGACATCATCTTCATTGAGTTCGACCTCAATGACGAGAATATCCTGACAACCTCGAATTGCAACAAATTTGAGTGAGTCTGTAGCAGTTTCGCAAAGATAGACAATGCCTTCAAAGCCAGGCATAATGCCATTTTCGAGTATGCTCGGCAAATTCTCGTAAGGCGTTGCGTGATAGTACTTTTTCTTCATTCTGTTCTCCTAATGAGGCTTTGTTCTTCATCATTAAGAGGACGAATGATGATTGCATTTGTATCAGTGTCAACAGTTATCAACACTCTGTCATTCGTTGTGAGTCCGAGTAAGTCTGTATATTGCTTTGGAAGATGTAAACGACTGTGGCCATCAAGATAGCCGAGTTGAGCAAGTTTCATTCAATGTAGCCTCCTTGTCTGAGAATTGGGTCAATGATAGCCTTGACGTCAAAGATAGAGTCAGCACAAAGCCATTTAATGTTGAGTTTGTGGCATTGGTCTCGCCACTTCTCCTGCATCGTTTCAAGATGACCACCTTCACGTTTAACTTCAATTTCGATGTGGACGCCATCAACGACGGCATACAGGTCTGCAATGCCTTTTCGATAGGAGAAGCCGCCGGCATTACGTCTTTCGACGTAAACCGGCAAGCCTTCCTTCTTTCTCTGATTGAGGTAGTTCACGATAGCATTCTGAATGATTTTCTCCGGAGTCATAAGTCTTCCTCCAGATGTTGTTTGAGCGTATCAATGTCATCTTCTACGTAGATGCTTTTCGGGCATTCTTCGATGTACGTGATGAACGATTTGCCACAGCCGCCGTTTCTGACTTCGCTGATAGAGCAAATACTACGAACATTGATGAGTTTCCTCATACCGTTTGCTGCTTTCACTTCTAAGAAGTTTTTCATTTTAGTCATCCTCCTGTTCATTGTCTTCTTTATTCGGGTCAAAATCGATGATGCCGCATTTGTATGCAAGTTGCATTATCAACATCATTGATGACCTGAGGTTGTGTTGATAAGCCATAAGAATTACGAACCTTGCAAAGCTATCGGTCATTGGCAAGCCAAGTTTTGGCAATTCCTCAATATCCTTATCGATTTGGTCGCATACAATGTCGATACCTTGTAATGCGGCTGCGATTGTGTCTTCGTTGATGTTCGTCATACTCGAACTCCTGCATAAACAAGACTGAGATGGAAGTAAATATCGCTGAGATAGCACTCAAGTTCGTCCTCTCCATCAGGAAGAGAAGCAACCGCACGGCATTCTTCTTCGAATTCGGCAAGAGTCATAGTCTGGACTTTCTTGTATGTATCTCTGTCGAAGTAGTTTCGTTGTCCCATAGGGAAGTTGACGTTGATGTAAGGCATTTTGTTTGTTCCTCCAAATTTATTTTATATGAATATTGTATCACATTTTTTCTTGAAAGTAAACTACTTTTAATACACTTTTGAAAAGTTTTTGAAAAATTTTTCTGGAAACTTAAAATGAATTCTGAATTACGACGTTTAATTCTGAGACACTTTAAGGCAAGTGTAATATAAATTATTTACTTTTCAGGAATTGTCCTCAGAAGTTAAACTGTGAACCCTCGCTAAATCTGACTCGAACATTTTAACGTCGTAGTCCTTTGCTTCAGCTAAAGCACTGTTCATTGAGGCGTCAAGCCAATTCAATTGATAGAAGACGTGGTAGATTGTCGTGTACTTCTGACCAGTTCGATGAATTCGTTTGATGCCTTGTGCATAGTCCTTGTAAAGAGGACAGGAGAAGATTATGCACTTGTTATATGCTTGCCAGTTCATACCTGTCGAACCTGAAGCAAAGTTCGCCAAGATGATGTTCTTCTTATTTGTCAATTGCTCTGCCTCAGACTGAGAAGCGTATTTGTCGTAGTGTTGTAGACTCTTGATATCGCCGCAGTAGACGTCAATATTGTAACCAAGCTTCTCACAGATGTCGTAAAGTTCAAGCAATTCCGGAACGAAGTTGTAGAACAACACGTAGTTATCTTCGTTCATACTCAAGAATGCCTCGAGCGCATCGAGTCTTGAATGGTCATACCACTTGTATGATTGGGCATTCCCATTGAAGCCAATTGACAGCTCTCTCGCTCTAAGCCAGAACTGACCCGACGTTGCAGCCAACCACGTCGATTGAGGATAGTCGATGTCACGGTAAAAGACGTTATTGACTTTGCCGTTTCTAAACGGACGCTGTTGTTCAACTTCTTGAGGAAGTTTGCTATTGACTTTCTTTGCAAAGTTCTTGAGCTTATCAATTGTACAAGTCTCATCAATGAACATCTCAAAGCACTCGCTCTGTTTGAGCTTGTGATAGACAAAGATTTGTTCTGGCAAATCGATGACGTCTTCACTCTTAATCGTTATGGCATAATGATGAATAAGTTCGTAGAGCATATCAAGATTTCGATACCCAACAATGGGTTGCTGCCAACCGAGGAGACCTGGTACATTGCCTCTGATACAGAACCTGTCTACGAATTCGCCTTTCGTCATTGTACAGCCAAGAAGTTTGAGCTGAGAATAGAGGTCAACGTAGCCTTTCGTAAACGGAGTCCCAGTCATCAGATAGCTGTGCAACGATTTTGAGGAGACTTGCAACAACGTCTGAATTCTCTGGATAGATTTTGTCTGTTGGGATTGCAAATCCTTGACCTTGTGCGACTCGTCTACGATTAAGGCTACGTTGTGACCTTTGCAACTTTTAATGAAAGCTTGAATATTGTCCTTGAGGTTGACACTCTGTGTTGTCGATTTGCCACGTTTGAACAAGCTTTCATAATTGACGACGAAGCAATCGTTTGTGTTGATATCGAAGCTTGACTCCCATTTTTGAGAAAGTCGATAGCCCACAGCCGACCGACTTGCCCAGTAAAGCCAGCTTCCTTCTCTGTCAACAGGTTCGACTGCTTTGCCATTGACTGTTATGACGATGACTTTTGTACAAAAATTGACCTCTGCAAAAGCAAGACCTAAAATGGTCTTGTCAACCAAGTCCCATATCTAAGAAGAGACCGAAGCTCTTCCTGTCTTTGAACTTGTCAACGATATTCCGCTGAAAGCCGAACAGATTAGAATAGAGACTCATTTTTCATCACCTCCTTTGCTTTGACGTTTTGCCGCAAATGCAGCACTTATTTTAGCTTTTGACTCTGCTGAATGATGCCAACCACGATGTGTATCACCTTTGCCAGCGCCACGTTTGTTTCCACGCATTGTCTCAGACTTCTTTTCAGAATGCTTTCCTTTGATTGCATTGCTAATCTTTTCTGATTGATGACCATACGTTGAATTATACTTTGCTGTACACCATTCAAGATTGTCAAGATGATTATTTGTTTTGTTTTCGTCTTTATGATTGACTTGAGGCAAATTGTCAGTATTTGGCATAAATGCTTTTGCAACAAGTCGATGTACATATCGACGAAAACGACCATAAAAGACAATCTGTACATAGCCACAAGACTGAATTTGTCTAAGCTCTATCATTGTTGTCTTCTGCCGAACTTTACCTTCATCTGAGACCTCAAATTCTGGGAATTCGTCAATAGTTAACCAGTTTGCCATTTGATACCTCCTTGAAAGTTAGCCGAAGCCCTCAGATGAGAGCTCCGACCAACATTTCAGCTGTAAGTTTGAATTGTCTGAGTTCCGAAGCTCTATCAACAAGAGGTTCGGGAAGAGAGAAGACGGAACCATTGACGACCAAGTTCATCGTTCCGATGATTTGGAAGCCATCCTTGATTTTTACAGTCTCACCCTTGTATGTGAATTCTGTTTTGCCGTCGAGAATGGATTGCAAGAACCTCAAAGACTCGAAAGGAAGAAGATTGAGCTCATCAAGGACAATTGTTTTTCCTTCAATCATTGCTTTCCACAACAGCGATTTATGGAAGCCGGGTTTTCCATCGGTGAAAGCGAAGTCTTCCATAAGGTCAGCCGGAAGCATCGCGGAGTGGCAAACCATACAACGACCTTCAGCTTCCTGCATTGCGGTTGTGGTTTTGCCAGTGCCTTGAGCTCCGTAGTAAAGTTTCAACCGAGTGTTGATAGTCTTCTTCGAAGAGAAAGCATCGAAGCAACCATAGATTTCGCGGAACTCGTCACTTTGCATTTTCGCGGTAATCATTGAGGCGAAGTTGTTGTCAGTGAGTGAGAAGTAGTTCGATATGTATTGGGTTGCCGCGTCAAAGCTTTGTCTGCAAGCTTTTGCGAAAGTATTGATGAAGCGGTAGTTCGGTTGGAAGTTGAATTCCGTGAAGAAGTTGATGAGCTTTTCGCAGCCGGAACGAAGTTGAGCTTGAGTTTGAATATCGACATCGTCGATTGTTCTACCAAGACGAACCATCGCATCGGTGAGAGCTTGTTGTTTCTCTTCATCATCTGAATACTTCGAAGTGAAAGTACGTTTGAGGTCTTTCAGAATTCGAATTTGTTGTTCTTCGGTGAAGCATCTCCATTCGCCAAAGATGTTTGAATGGATTGTCCCATCCTTTTTGACGACGATTTCGTAGTTTTCATAAAGTTTCATTTTAGTTTCCTCCATAAAATGAATATTTATATTTTATAAGAATATTGTATCACATTTTTTCTTAAAAGTAAACTCTTTTTATATACTTTTAAGAAAGTTTTTTCAAAAAGTTTCAACTTTTTTCTCGTTAGACCCTAACGAGACCATAGAGACCACTCAGAATGTTTCGAGTGAGCTCCATTGTGTAATGATTTGAGATTACGACCTTCGCAGTTTTGATGTATTGTTTGCAATAGTTACGATTTTCACTATCCATAATGAGGACCGTTGAACGATTGTCGAAAATTCGAAGTGCTGAAGCTTCTTTCATTTTTTCACGTTCATCATAGAGCGCGCATTCAATGTCTCCATCATAAAGGACTATGTTGTAGTTTTGAGCATTGACGTCCTGAACTTGTTGGTAGACGTTAACAACATCAGCAGTGAGGTGCGTGCCTTCGTCAGAGTTTTGAAGACGTTTGTTCTTTGGAGCAAGATGTTGTCCTTCACCGCAACGAATGAGGTCGAATTCGAAGTTGGGGTTTGAACGTTCAAGCCTTACGAGGCATTTGAGAAGCTTGTTTACAGTTTCATCGTTTTGTGCGAATGAACCGGAGCAATCAATAAAGAGATTGAGTTTGATTTTCGCAAACTGTTTGACGTGGCCGGAACGATTTTGTTGAACGAACCATTTGTAATCATCGCGAACAACAGAGCGAGGATTGAAGACTCCTGAGTAAGCGTTAATTGCAGAAGAAGTAGCCTTATTGACCTTTTTGACCGTTGATAAGATTTGGTCGAATTGTTCTTGAAGTTTTGGGTCGTTGTATCTATCAAGTGTTTCGCAGATGTCCTGTTTGATTTCGTCGATTGTACGAAGTGGAAGTTCAGGCCATTCATCATTGAAGTCAAGCGATTGAGCAATGACGTCTTCAAAGCAGGAACCCCAGCGACCAAATGAACCAGAGGCGAGTGAAGCCGCAGGATTGTCTTTCGGTTTGTTCTCATCGCCATTCCAGAACTCCTTGCATTTTTCAACGAGTTGGTCGATTGAAGTTGTATATGAGTACATATTTCGACGAGTGAGATTTTGGAACTGATTGATGATGTAGTTCGACATCTTAACGAGGGGTTCAGGTCCTTCGTGGAATCGTACGATGTTGTAGAAGAATTCCATAAAGTTCTGAGGTTGTTGTCCGGGAGTATAGCCATTGAAGAATTTGCAGAACGCCTCAAAATCGACCTTCATATAGAAGTCTTTCATCACTGTTTCAATTCGTTGGTCCTCCACAATGTTGACCACGTCCGTGATTGTCATTTCCTTTGGAGTAAGCAATGCGTGGGAAACTTCGTGGTAAAGAAGATGTCTGAGTATATATTCGATATCAACATCAGTTTCGACGTTGTAGAGTCGTTTGAAGATTTGAGGAAAGCTGATGTATACGATGTCGTTCATTGGGTCGTAGCAAGTATCTTCATCGGAAAGTTTAACGTCGAGGTTACGTCCAAGATAATAGCCAATGGGTAAGGTATCTAAGACCGATTGCACCTCATTGAATGTGACTACCATAAATTGTACCTCCAAGGTTTATTTATTTTATAGTAATATTATATCACATTTTTTCTTGAAAGTAAACTCTTTTTATATACTTTTTTGAAAGTTTTTTGACTTTTTTTCAACTTTTTTCTTCAAAAGTGCAAAAGACCCTCCAGAAGTACATCTGGAGGGTTTGATTAGACTATGCCGCCGTAATATCTGAGTGCAATTCGAAGACAAGCAACGAAGCCGTCTTTGACTGTTACGTACACTGACGTATCATCTTTTGTCTTCTTGAATTTGAAGCTCTCAATATCGACTTTCGTCAAGCTACATTCATTAAAGATGAGCACTCTGTTTTTCGAAAAAGCAAGGTTCAACTGAGCAACACTTTTCTCAAAGTCAGTGTCGTCATACCGCTCAATGAATGCATTGTTGGTATACATTCCGGAAAGACCTTCGGCATAGGAGCAGTCGATTAAGACGTTGTTGCCTGCCCACTTACGTATACGTTCAATGCCTTCGTCAGGCGATGCTCTGAACATAAGTTCGTCGAGAACAATAAGTCTTGTTTCTTCAGCATAATGTACGCCAATTTTGAGCGCCTTCCACTTGTCGCCATCACGGTTGAAGAACGTTGTTACAGCGTCTGTGCGTACGAGTGCAGCAAGTTGAGGATTAGCATCAAGCTCATCTTTATGTACGATGTTGTCATCGTTGAATGACCTGCCATAGACCATATAGCGACGGTCCATAAAGACAAAGAGTACCAACATCGAGAAGGCATCAACTATGTCGTCGTGCTCAACGAACGGAAAGTTGAGAAGTCGTTGTTTTAAGTTTTCCAAAGCAGGACTGAGACTCCACGTTTGAGTGAATTTGTCAAAGATAGTTTTGACAAAGACAACGTTTTTCGACTCCATATAGAGCGTTGCCGACTCAAGTCGTTGCGTTTTTGAGGCTGTTCCAGGTTGATAAGCTTGCATTCCAGCAACTTTGTCTTGAAGCTGTTGCAAAATCGGTGAGCCATTGGCTTTGTCCTCAATAACTTGAATGAGTCCTTTGTAGATGTTGTCCAACGATGTGACGTATTCGACAGATTTGACAAAAGCCATCTTCTTTTCGAGGCAGTCTGTAATATAGAGCGTTGCATTCGCTCGATAAGCCAAGACCGAACCGAGGAAGTCTGACGAGTCTTTATCTTTGACAGGAAAGTCGTGTGATGCATAGACAATATCGGCGTTTTCGATGCCAGGAGTTTCGGGTTGTTCTTTCTCGACAATCATCTCAGGTTTCACAACAGTGCGGTCTGTTGCAATAGCTTTCTGTTGGTACTGAGTGTCGAAGACAATTGAACCAACCTCTGCTCTCAACGCAGCATAGTCACCAAATCGTTCAGGCCATAAAGTGTCTCCAGGTTTGAACTCAAAGACAGTACCGCTGATAGGACAGACAACGTATGTATGCTTCTCGAAAATTGCAGGCAAGATGATGAAGCAATATTGACTTGCCAAAACTGGGTCAGCCAAAATGTGACCTGTAACATCGTTTGGAGCGAGTCTTTGCTGAATGTTCATAATGATGTACTTCGACCGGTTGTTGATACGGGAAGGCATCGTGTTTCGAAAGTAGCTCCAAGCGCTCAGCATTTCAGCTTGG
>CANQEA010000005.1 GCA_947594095.1 uncultured Clostridia bacterium
AGAAAAGGAGGGATACATATGACAGTTGTTGTTAAAAAAGTTCCTAAATTTTTAAGGGGATTTGTAAAATTGATTTTTGGGATTAAAGATTAAATGTCGCATGGGGAAATGTCCCCAATGCGACATTTGGTGTAAATTTAGTATAGTTATAATTTGAATATAATTGTAAATTATAACTAATTTAATAGGGAATAAACATATATTTATATTGACCTTATAATAAATTTATGATACAATATTTACATAAAATTATTTGACTATGAACTAGCTTTTTTGGGACAGGAGGAAAAGATATGGCAACAAAATATTATCGTAGTTGTCCAGAAAATGGTACTTTTCCACAGGTTTATATAACTGTGGAAGATGGAAAAATTGTACGGGCGCATTTTGAAGAACGAAGTGGAGGTTATAATCCATCTCGTGGAGAAGGCTTATTTAAAGAAGCATTATCACAATGCTTGTATGCGATGTGTGGGCAGAATATAGACGAATTTAGAAAGCTTATGGATGAAATAAAAGAAACTGATAAAGAGTCTTATTCTATGGGCTTAGAAGAACTAAATTCAAGAAAACAGCGAGAAATACAGAAAACCGAGAGTAAATATCATTTATAATGAATTATAAAAAGCTAAGTTTATATGAAAATAATTTAAAGATACAACTTTTTTAAAATGAGGGTTTCTAATTTAGAATACCCTCGTTATTTTTATATTAAAAAATTAATTTAATAAGCTATTTTATTTGAGATACAAAAAAAGAGCTTCTAGGCTCTTTTTACTTTTCCACTTCTTAAACATTTAGCACATACATAAATTCTTTTAACTTCACCATCTACATCAGCTTTTATGCTTCTTAAATTTGGTTTCCATGTACGTGGTGATCTTTTACTAATGTGTGAACGAGTTATACTAAGTTTATTTCCGTGACTTGCTGTTTTCTCACAAATTGCACATTTAGCCATCTTTTTTAGCACCTCCTAAAACAAAAAATAAATTGACTAATTATAAGTTTACCACAAATTGTAATAAAAAACAAGTATTTTTTAAAATATTTTATTGAATTTTTGAAAAAGTTGCTGGAAATCGTTTGACTTTTAGCCAAATATATTATAATATAAATATAGCAATTGCAAATAAGGTCAAGTAACAATTGAGTAAAAAAAGACTAGGAAAACCAGATCCCTAGTCTTTTTCTTTGCTATTTACTTAAATGTTTTATTAGGTAATAAAGCAATATAAGTTTTAGCAAGTCAAAAAGGTCTTTCACAATTGAGCCTCTTTCTTACCACTAAGCAAGTAGGCTTATTTATTTTACAATACTAATTAATATTATACGATAGTTTTACATAATTTTTTTAAAATTATTTAAAAATTATTAAAAATTTTTAAAAAACCATTTACAATTATAAATTTTTTGTATAAAATAAAAGAAGTAAGAGAAAAACGAAAGAAAATGGTCGAAAGAAGGGGTAAAAATCAATGAAAATATTGATGTTAGCATGGGAATATCCACCAAGAATTGTAGGGGGAATCTCAAGAGTAGTTTATGACCTATCTAAAACACTATTAAAAGATGGACATGATGTAACAGTTATTACATACAGAGATGGAGATGTTCCTTATTTTGAAGATGACAAAGGTGTAAAAGTATACAGAGTAGATAATTATATGATAAATCCAAACAATTTTATAGATTGGATTATGCAAATGAATTTTAGTATGGTTGCAAAAGCAAATGAAATAATTGCAAAAGAAGGAAATTTTGATGTTATACATGCACATGATTGGCTAGTTGCATATGCTGCAAAAACATTAAAAAGTTCTTATAATATTCCAATTGTAGCTACAATACATGCTACAGAGGCAGGAAGAAATAGTGGAATTCACGATGAACAACAAAGATATATAAATGATACAGAATGGATGTTAACATATGAAGCATCTGAAGTTGTAGTTAATAGTAACTATATGAAAAATGAATTACAAAGATTATTTGGATTGCCATATGAAAAAATAAATGTTATACCAAATGGAGTAAATTTATCATTATTCAATGGAGTAGAAAGAGATTATAACTTCAGAAGAAGATTTGCTATGGATAATGAAAAAATTATTTTATTTGTTGGTAGATTAGTTTATGAAAAAGGAGTTCAACATTTAATTTCTGCTATGCCTAAAATATTAAACGGTTATCAAGATAGTAAACTGGTAATTGTTGGAAAAGGTGGAATGATAGACGAATTAAAAGCACAAGTCGATGCAATGGGTATAGGAAACAAAGTATATTTTGCAGGATATTTACAAGGAAAAGATGTACAAAGAATGTATAAGGCTGCAGATATAGCAGTATTTCCAAGTACATATGAGCCATTTGGAATTGTTGCATTAGAAGCAATGCTTTCAGAAAATCCAGTTGTTGTGTCTGATATAGGTGGATTAAATGAAATTGTAGAACATAGAGTAAATGGTATGAAAGCATATTGTGGAAATCCAAATTCAATTGCAGATTCTATTCTAGAATTATTATTTGACCACAAACTATGTAGTGATATAACCAAAAAGGCAAAAAATAAAGTAAGAAATGAATATAATTGGAGCAAAATAGCACAAGATACACACTTTACATATCAAAAAGCAATTTGTCAATCAATGGCAGAAAAACAAAAAAGAGAACTTGAACAAGAAAGAGCAAGAAAAACAAAAAGAGCTAAAAATACAGAAAAAGAAATTAACAATCTACTTAGCTTTAAGAAACGTCAAGCATACGCATAATATAAATGTCGCATTTGGAATTCCATTTGCGACATTTTAGATTAAGGAGAATGAAATGAAACAAAAAATATATGATTTTTTATTAACAATACCAAAAGGAAAAGTTGTAACATATAAACAAATAGCAGAATATCTTGGAAATGCAAATCTAGCAAGAGTGGTAGGAAATATTCTTCATAATAATCCAGATGTAGACAAATATCCATGTTATAAAGTAGTAAATAGAAATGGAAAACTAGCTAAAAATTTTGGATATAAAGGAATAGAAGAACAAAAGAGAAGATTAGAAAATGATGGAATAATTGTTAATAATTACACAGTAGACTTGAATAAATATAGATATAAGTTTTAATAAACTTGAAATTGACATAAAAGTATGATAAAATAGATACATAAATAATATGATTCTAAAGGGCTAATCTTTAGGGTTATATGTTTAAAATACATTTCGACAATTGGAGGAATTTATATTATGAAAAAGGTTCGGGAAAAGGATATAAGGGATACCATTAATATCCTTTGGAGTCAGAATGTAGGCTTATCATTGTCTAACCCTGGTTGTTATGTAGGCGTGAACTCGATTTTTTTCGATGTGACAATCTGTGATACAGAAAATAAGAAAAAAGAGGAAATATCACAAAAGATAAAAGTTTTTGGAGAAGAATTAGAAAAACTTAGCTTCGGAAACTTAAAACTTGTTAAAATTAAAATAAATCCAAATAATATATATGTTATGATAGCCATTGGCTATGAAGTAATGGATTGATATTTAAAAATATCGGTAATTAGCCTACCGGTATTTTTATTAATATGAAACTTATATCTTTAGAATTAAAGTTTATTAATTTATATATTTAAATTTATACAAAAAATGGAAAAAGTAGTTGACTATTTTTTGATTATATGATAAAAATATACTAAATAGTATCAATTATGAAGCATTATTAAATGATTTTGAAAATAATAAAGAAGTACTTTAATTGAAAATGTATATTATTATGAATTAGATGGAGAAATTATATCGTAGAGAAAACGGAGGGATATAAATTGCCTAAAAATGTAAACAAGGAAATTCAAAAATTTATTAAAGCAGTACAACAACTTTTAGGAACAAAATTAAAGAAGATTATTTTGTATGGATCTTATGCTAGAGGAGATTATACAAAACACTCAGATGTAGATATAATGATTTTAACAACTTTATCTTTTAAAGAAATTGAAGATTACAGAGATAAAATCTCTGATATAGCCTATGATATAGAATTAGATACAGGCATTATTTTATCTCCAGTAGTAAAAAATATAGAAAAATATAATTCTAGGGTAAATATTGTACCATTTTATAAAAATGTCCAAAAGGAAGGAGTTGTCTTACTAAATGGATAATATAAATGATGTTTTTTGACCCCGTCCCAAAAAACATCAGGAAAGGGTTGATTTTATGGAAAAGTCAAAAGTTTATTTTACAAAAAATATAACACCAGAAGGTTTAGTTAAGATTTATGAAGCTCTTGGAGTAGAGCTAAAAGGAAAAGTAGGTGTTAAAATATCTACAGGAGAACCAGGAGGACACAATTACTTAAAACCAGAATTAATAAAAGACTTAGTTAACAAATTAAATGGAACAATAGTTGAATGTTGTACAGCATATGGTGGTAAAAGAATGAAAGTAGAAGACCATTTACAAACGGTAAAAGACCATGGATTTACTGCAATCTCAGATGTGGACATCATGGATGCAGAAGGCGAATTTGAAATACCAGTTAATGGTAAGCATTTAGATGTAAATATTGTTGGTGAAAATCTTAAAAACTATGATTCTATATTAAATTTAGCTCATTTTAAAGGACATGCTATGGGCGGATTTGGTGGAGTTCTAAAAAATCAATCAATAGGAATTGCATCTACTGCTGGAAAAGCATATATTCACACTGCTGGAAAAACAAGAAAAGCTTCAGAATTATGGGATATGTTACCTAAACAAGAAGATTTTTTAGAGTCAATGGCAGAATCTGCAAAATCAGTTCATGAATATATGAAAGGAAATATTTTATATATAGATGTAATGAACAATTTATCTGTTGACTGTGATTGTGATTCAAATCCAGAAGCGCCATGTATGAAAGATATAGGAATACTTGCATCTGTAGATCCAGTAGCAGTTGACCAAGCTTGTATAGATTTAATATGGAATTCAGAAGATGAAGGAAGAGAGCATTTTAAAGCAAGAGTTGAAAGACAAAATGGAAGGCATATTTTAGGTTATGCAGAAGAAATAGGTTTAGGTTCAAGAGAATATGAATTAATTTCAATTGATTAAATAAAAATAATAATCCCGGTCTAGCCGGGACTCTTTTTTTATTTAACTAACATTGGACCAATTTGAGTAACTGTTCCTGCACCTAATGTAATTACAATATCTTTGTTTTCAACATGTTCTTTAACATAAGAAGTACATTCATTAAAATCTGATAAATATAGAGCTTTTTTTCCAAGTGAATTTATTTTTTCTACTAAATCTTTAGATGTTATGTTATAAGTATTTGTTTCTCTTGCTGCATAAATATCAAGCACAATTATATTATCAAATTTAATTAAACTATTTGCAAAATCATCTAATAAGGTTTTAGTTCTACTATAAGTATGTGGTTGGAAAATTACCCAAGATTTATTAAAAGATTTATTTTGCATAGCATTTGCAGTAGCTAAAATTTCTGTTGGGTGATGAGCATAATCATCATATACACTTGCAATATTATTAATTTTTCCTTTAAATTCAAATCTACGATGAGCTCCAGTAAATTTTAATAAACCTTGTTTAATATCTTTTTTATCAATACCATATGAATTACATAAAGAGATACAAGCAAGAGCATTTAATACATTGTGACGACCTGGTACAGACAATTCAACTGTTTCCCAAAGTTTATTATCATGATATACATCAAATTTTGCAAAACCATCATCATTAAATGTTATATTTTCAGCATAAAAATCTGTATTTTTATTTTCAATACCATATGTAATAATTTTTGCATTTGTATATTGGGTCAAGTCTAAACAATTTTTATCATCGCCATTTATAACTAAAATACCGTCATCTGGCAAAAGTTTTACATATTTTACAAAAGCATTTTTAATATTATCAAAAGTTTTAAAATAATCTAAATGGTCATTGTCTATATTTAATATAATTTCTGCTTTTGGTGTAAATTTCAAGAAACTTTCTACATACTCACATGCTTCAATAATAAAATTTTCACTATTGCCAATTCTATAATTTCCGCTCAATTTGTTTTAAAAATGCACCAACTTGAATTGATGGATCTTTTAATGCTTCTATAAAACATAAAGAAACCATAGAAGTTGTTGTTGTTTTTCCATGAGTCCCTGAAATACATATTGTGTTTTTATAACAACGGGTAAGCTCACCTAAAAAGTCTGCTCTTTCTATTGTTGGAATTCCAAGTTTTTTTGCTTCTACTATTTCTGGATTATCTTGTTTTATTGCAGCAGAATAAACAACTAGATCACAAGAGGTAACATTTTTTAAGTCATATGTACCAATAGTTACATTAATTCCTTTCTTTATCAATGATTGAACAGTTTCTGAATCTGACATATCAGAACCTGTAATATGAAATCCCCAGTTATTTAAAATGGCTGCAATACCACTCATACTAACTCCGCCAATTCCAAGCATATGTATATTTTTATATTTTTTTATTGAATCTATGTTAGGCATAAGTAACACTCCTTTTATAACAAAGATATTATACAATTATATTGTTAAAATTTCAATACTTTTATAAAAATAATAATAAGACTTTTATATTATATGTTAAAATATTATAAATGTCACAAAAATTTTTGTAATAAAAAGAAGGAAAAAGTTATTTTATGGAGAATATATAATTGTACATAAGATTAAAATATATGTACAAAATAATATAAACTTAAGGAAGGGTAGGTGCACTCAAAATGCAAATCACAGATGTACGTCTAAGAAAAGTAAATTCAGAAAACAGAATGAAAGCTGTTGCTTCTGTAACATTCGATAACGAATTCGCAGTACACGATATCAAAGTTATCGAAAGCCAAAATGGATTATTCATTGCTATGCCAAGCAGAAAAACTCCAAACGGAGAATTCAAAGATATAGCACATCCAATCAATGCTGAAACTAGGGAGAAAATTCAAAAAGCTATATTAGAAGCTTATGAAGCTCCTGAAGCAGAAGAATCTGCAACTGAAGAATAGTAAAAAATGAAAAGGCACTTTTTTACAAGTGCTTTTTTTGTTGCTAAAAAAATTTTCCAAAACTATTGACAAAGAAAAAGATTATGCTTAAAATAAAGGTGAAGTAAAAATAAGAAAAATGAAAATACAAGAAAATAAGAAATGTTAAATCTTTAAGTATAGCTCTTAAAGATTTTTTTTATATGTTAATTATAATTAAATTATAACATTAAAAACTAGTATTTTCATAGAAAATTTCTTTCTACATATTTAATAAAATATTTTTTTAGTATTTACACATAAAATGCTTATAATTATTGAAAAGTCAGTAGTTATAGGTATTTTTTGCTATCTTTAAGAGCTATACTTAAAGATAAAAATTGACAAAAAATATTGACAATAAAACTAACTATTCATATAATAAGCTTAACACATAGTAAGAATAGTTCTTAATCTTGTTTTTGTTCTATTGAATAATAAAGCAAAATAAGGCAACAATAACAAAAGAAGGAGTGAAAAAGATGTTAAAAAATGAACAAATGAACAAAAAAACAAAATACAAAAATGTACAAACAAAAAACAAGGGTATCACATTAATTGCGTTAGTAATTACAATTATAGTAATTCTGATCCTAGCGCGGAGTAAGTATTAACACACTTTTTGGAGATAATGGTTTACTTACAAAAGCACAAGAAGCAGCGGATGCAAACACAAGGGCAGGAGCATATGACAAAGTGGCAACAGAAGTGTTTGCAAGCTATGATAATGATGGAACATTAAATGAAGAAAAATTAAGAGCAAATTTAAAAAGAGCAGGAGGTACAACAGCAGATGATGGCGATTTAGAAGAAGAAGAACCAGGTGGATTTCCAATAAAAGTAAAAATGGATGGATATATATTTGAAATAGACAAATATGGAAATATAACAAAAGAAGGAGAAATAGCAAGTGGTGGCGGAGAAGAACAAGGAGATGAGCCACCAGTAGCAGAGACTATATCAGAAGACACAAGTTATGTAGGATATTATGCAGATTTAGATGGAGATGAACAAGCAGACGGAATAATATATGCAGATTTAGCATACGGATCAGGGGGACAAAAAAAATGGGTTAATAATGATTGGTCTGTTTTTGAGTATCCATCAAAAGAAGAAAATGATAATGTAACATATAAAAAATACACAATAGAGGACGGAAAGGAAGGAAGCGGATTTGGAGAAGAATATAAAAAAGAAATGATAAAAGTTGCAGATGGTAACAATGAAGGTGCAGATAGATTTTATGTAATGGACCTAAATGATTTCGATGAAATAACTCATACATGGTATAAAAAAGGATATGGAATTTCACCTACAGATATTAAAGTTTATAGTTATACCAATGATTTTGGAAAAGGAAAAGAAAATACGGAATATTGGATTGGAGAGAATGGAAAGTATGGGACCGTACAAGACGCTACGGAAGATGACAATGATATGTGGAAAATAATTAAAGAAAAATTAAACGATAAAGGTAAGACGTGGTTTGTACCATCAAAATCAGAATGGTCAGCATTTGGATATATGTGTTACAACACAGATGGTATTAATATGTTACCTGAAAACTATGAAGACTTCGGGCTTAGCGTCTACTACTGGTCGTCTTCGATGGTCGAAAGTTGGATGGCGGCTTGTCCCTACTTCTCTACGGGTGGGATTAGCAGGCTCAATATCAACGTCAATGGGGGCCTCTATGTGCGCCTGAGCACGACTTTCTAATTTTGTAAAAAATTAGAAAGCAATATAATCGTTATGCAAATAACGTGTAATATCAAACTAGAAAAAGCTTCGTAAGAAGCTTTCGGTTTGATATAAATTAAAAAATGTGAGAAAAAATAAGATGGAAGAACAAAAAAATTATAAAAGAAATCATTGGATGCAATCAAAAGTTGATAATGCAACAAAAAAGATAAATCAAGATATATATGGAAGGGGTAGACAAGCCACAATACATATAAAATTGATGATTTATCCATTTATATAGAGATGTTTAAAAGAAAAGAATTTTATGGAAGATAAAATAGCACTTGAAAAATTATGTAATAAATTGCTTGTGCTTCGCTATGGAACAAATGAAGAGGAGAAAGAAGAAATTGAAAAAAATGTAAATCTCTTGTATAATATAATTATGTAACCAAGTGTTACAAATATATTATGCAGGAGGTTTTTTGATATGAACAATCAGGAACTAATGTAAAAGATGAAGGAAGACATGGAAATGAGAGGATTTTTGACACAAAAAAAGGTAGATATACGGTAAGACCTTAGTAAATGACGGAATTTTTGTTGCATTTATTGTAATTTTTTAAAAAATATGCTAAAATGTTAATTGTTACAAAAACTATATGAAAGGAAAAGAAATATGTATTTAATTGTTGGACTTGGAAACCCAGAAGAAGAATATGCAGGAACAAGGCACAATATGGGTTTTGATACAATAAATGAAATAAAAAATGAATATGGAATAGAAGTAAATAAAAAAGGCTTTAAAGGCTTATATGGTAAAGGTACAATAGAGGGAGAAAAAGTAATTTTATTAAAACCACAAACATATATGAACTTAAGTGGAGAAAGTATTATAGAAGCGGTTAAATTTTATAAAATAAAACAAGAAGAATTTATAGTTATATATGATGATATAGATATTGAAGCAGGAATAATTAAAGTAAGAAAAAAAGGTGGACCAGGAACTCATAATGGAATGAAATCTGTTATACAAATGCTTGCAACAGAAGAGTTCTCAAGAGTTAGAATTGGAATAGGTCAGCCTCAAGATAAATCAAATTTGATATCTTACGTAATTGGCAAAGTCCCAAATGAAGAAAAAGAAATATTAAAAAAAGGTGTAACTAAAGCTAAAGATGCTGTTATCGAAATAATAAAAAATGGAATAGATTCAGCAATGAACAAATTTAATTAAGGAGCTAAAAACAATATGTTAGAATTATTAATAAAAAAAGAAAAAACAGAGAAAAAGATTGCATTAGTTAATAATGGAATACTAGAAGAATATTATGAAGACTTTGAAGATTCAAACAAAAGAGAAGGAGACATTTATATAGGTATTGTCAGAAATATAATAGAAGGAATGCAATCAGCTTTTGTAGATATAGGAGCAGAAAAAAATAGTTTTATTCATTTAAAAGATGTACTTCCTAAAGTTGATGAAACTATTGAAACACAAAAAGAAAATGTAAATATTAATGATATTCTAAAACCAGGTCAAAAAATATTTGTACAAGTAAAAAAAGACAGTAATTCTTCAAAAGGAGCAAGAGTATCTACACATATTAATTTACCAAGCAAATATATTGCATTTATGCCAAATACTGATATTGTAACAGTTTCACAAAAAATTGAAGATAAAAAAGAACAACAAAGATTAGTAGAATTAGTAAAAAAACATCTTTCAAAAGGAAATGGTGCTGTAATTAGAACGTCTGCAATGCATAAAGAACAAGAATTAATTGATGATATTAAATACATAGAAAATAAGTGGAAAAATATAATTAGCACGAATATTGACCCAAATGATAGAAAACCAAGATTAATTTATAAAAGTGAAGATATAATTGAGAAGATGCTAATAGATTTAGCAGATAAAAATTTAGAAACAATCATTTTAAATGATAAAGATGAAGCAGAAAGAATTCAAAAATTAAAAGAACAAAATAAAGAATATCAAAATATTAAAATTGTAATTAAACCTTCTGAAGAAATTCTAAAATTACATGATACACAAAAACAAATTGATAAATTAAAAGATAGAAAAATTTGGCTAAAATGCGGAGGTTTCATAACAATAGATAAAACAGAAGCATTAACTGCAATTGATGTTAATACTGGAAAATATACAGGTAATAATGATTTAGAAAAAACAATTTTTACTGTAAACAAAGAAGCAACAGTTGAAATTGCAAAACAAATTAAACTTCGTGATATTGGTGGAATTATTATTGTTGATTATATAGATATGCATGATCCAAAAAGTAAAGATAATATTTTAAAAATTTTATTACAAGAAGTTAAAAAAGATAGGGCAAAAACACAAGTGGAAGGGTTTACGAATTTGGATTTGATGGAACTTACGAGAAAACATATATGTAGCCACAAAGAATAATATGGACAAAAAATTTCAAAACCTATTGACAAAGAAAAAGATTATAGTTAAAATAAAGGTGAAGTAAAAATAAGAAAAATGAAAATGCAAGAAATTAAGAAATTAAAAATCTTTAAGTATATTGCTTAAAGATTTTTCTATATGTTTATTATAATAAAATTATAACATTAAAAACAAGTATTTTTATAGAGATTTTATTTCTATATATTTAATAAAATATTTTTTAATATTTATACATGAAATGCTTATAATTATTGAGAAATCAGTAGTTATAAGTATTTTTTGCTTTCTTCAAGCAATATACTTAAAGATAATAATCGACAAAAAATGAAAAAAATATTGACAATAAAACTAACTATTCATATAATAAGCTTAACACATAGTAGAAATAGTTCTTAATATTATATAGAAAAAATAATATTTCTATATTAATTATATAATTATTATTCTAAGGAATAATAAAGCAAGATGAGGTAACAATAACAAAAGAAGGAAAGGAGAAAAACATGTTTAAAAAAGAAAAAACGAACAAAAAAACGAAGTACAAAAATTTACAAACAAAAAACAAAGGTATTACATTAATTGCGTTAGTGATAACCATAATTGTAATACTAATTTTAGCACGGAGTAAGTATTAACACATTATTTGGAGATAATGGATTACTTACAAAAGCAGATGAGGCAAGGAAAGCAAACGAAAAAGCAGGAATACAAGATAGGGTAGATACAGAAGTACTTGCAAGTTATGGAACAGATGGAAAAATAGATTTAGACCAATTAAATAGCAATTTAAAAACACATATTACAGGTATAACACATGCAGGAGAAAGTTTAGATAAAAATCCTATAACAGAATTACCAACAACAGTAGAAGTAGATGGATATGAAATAGAAATTAAAGGCGATACGAAAGAAATTGCAGATAAACCATTTACTCCAGAACAATTAACATTTAATCCAGATGCAGAAGCAAAAAACGCAGATAAATATGGAAATGAAGTAAAATTAAAAATCTCACCAGAAACGCAATTAACAAACGGACCATGGAGATTATTTTATCAAGATGAAAATTACACATATATAATACATGATGAGTTAGTATCGTTAAATAGTTCATTAAAAGATGAATATGGGAATGATTATGACAATGGAACAGTAGGAGCAATAGGACAAGCATTAAATCCAATGATAAAAACTCAAAGACCAGGTATGTTTACATTAAGTGACAGTCAACCAAACATGAAAGGAGTAGCTTACCTAACAGACCCGGCTAACTGGAAAACATATTCAGATGAATTAGTTGGAGCATTATATGCAATAGGAAGTCCAACAATAGAATTATTTAGAGCATCATTTAATGCAGCAAGAATTAACCATGAAAACATGTCGGGCGAGTCCGCCATTTCGCCGTTAACGCTGGATGATTGTGGATATAATGTTTCTGATTATAGAAATTGGGCGATTCCCGAGTATTTCGAAGCTGAATGGTGCAACGGTATTTACAGAAAAGGTGATTCTAACTCGTGGTGGTGGTTAGCTTCACCTTGTTACGAGACGCATTCCGCTGTATGGTGTATAGGCGAACACGAGCGGCCTTTTCAACTGGAACCGGATACGTTTCGGACTCCTACGCGTTCCGCCCTTTAGTTTGTTTAGAAACAACTTTTTTTAATGCTTCGTACATCTGTGAGAGGTCGGAATAATAACGCAAAAGTTACGCGCGGTCGCCTGTTTGTGGAGTATAATGGCTCAGGCAGGCTTCAATGTCTGCCGATTCCCCGCGATATCTAAAAGGTGGAAATATGGGAAAAGTTAACATGGTAAAAAATATAAAAGAGATACATCAGACGGTAGGGATATTGTTGGAGGTTGGAATATTTTGCGGTATGGAAGAGAATTATATAAAGAAACTGTACAAAATTTCTCAAGTAAATTGAGCAATTGTACAGTTTTTTCTTTGTCCTTTTTCACATAAAGTTAATAATTTTTTATCTAATTCCAAAAAACTCCATAAATTACTTTTTTTTGGAATAAAGGTATTGATAACTTTTATATTTTGGCGTAAAATATAAATGGAGGAAATAAAAATGAAAGTAGGATTTGTACATTTAGGATGTAGCAAGAACTTAATAGATACAGAAGCAACAATTGGAGTATTAAAAAGTCACAAATTAGAAATTGTAAATGATGAAGAAAAAGCAGATATAATAATTGTAAATACATGTGGTTTTATTGACTCTGCAAAAGAAGAAGCAATAAACACAATATTAGAAATGTCAGAATATAAGAAGAAAAACTGTAAGTATTTAATAGCAATGGGTTGTTTAGTACAACGTTATTATGATGAATTAGTCAAATTACTTCCAGAAGTGGATTTATTTATTAAAATAGATGAATATGATAAATTTTGGGAAAAGATAGAAAAGTTAATAAGTAAAAATATAAAAGAACAAGCAGAAACTAAAACTATTAAAAAAATATCTGAAATACCACCAATGCCAATGTTAAGACAAGAAGAATTTTTAAATAGAACAATTACAACAGGAAAAGACTTTGCATATATAAAAATAGGGGAAGGTTGTAGTAATAGATGTACATATTGTGCAATTCCATACATTAGAGGTCCATTTGTAAGTAGAAAAATGGAAGATATTATTGAAGAAGCAGAAAAACTGGCAAGTGATGGAATAAGAGAATTAATTGTCATTGCACAAGACACAACAAAATATGGAATAGATTTATATGGAGAAAGTAAGCTAACAGAATTATTACATAAATTAAGCAAAATAGATGGAATAAAATGGATTAGATTTTTATATTCATATCCAGAAGGAATAACTAATGATTTAATACAAGAAGTAGCAAACAATCCTAAAATTTGTAAATACCTTGATATACCAATTCAACACATATCAAATACAGTATTAAAGAGAATGAATCGTAAAACAACAAAACATGAAATAGAAGAACTATTAAAAAATATAAGAAAAAATATTCCAGATGTAACATTAAGGACAAGCTTAATGGTAGGTTTTCCAGGAGAGACAAAAGAAGATTTTGAAGAACTATTAGATTTTGTAGAAAATGCAAGATTTGATAAATTAGGTACATTTATGTATTCAAAAGAAGATGGAACACCTGCTGAAAAATTACCTAACCAAATTCATGGAAACACAAAAAAATCAAGATATAATAAAATTATGCAAAAACAACAAGAAATATCAAGAAAAAATTTAGAAAAAAACATTGGTAAAATTATGGAAGTTTTAATAGAAGACATTTCATTTGACGGAAAGTATTATATTGGAAGAACGATGAAAGATGTACCAGAAATTGATGGACTTGTTTTTGTAGAAAACAACGAAAAAGGCAAGAACGCTTTATTGCATAAATTTGTAAAATGTGAGATAATAGATGTAGAAGATTATGACTTAATTGCTAATTTTGTCAAATGAAAGGGAGCGATAGTATGAGAAATATTGCTACTATTAATATAAATGGAGAAAATAAAAATTTATATGTTGTTTTAAATGAACAAGGAAATACTTTTATGTATTATTTAGACGAAGAGCTTATTGGAGCATATACTCCAGATGCAATGGAAGAAAAAATTATATTTAAAGAAAATTCAATTGAAAATGAACTTTCACGGTCAAATAAAAGATACTATTGAAGATTACATAGAAAAAGTCGATTTAGATAAATTACAAAAAGACGAAATGGAGTTTAGAAATCTGGAAAAAATACAAGAGTTAGAGCATGTATTAGGTGAAGGTCATGCAAATGTAAAAGTAGGACGTGTTGCTACTGTCGACTTAGATGTTTCGGTCGAAGACATTGATGAAAAAGATTATAACGAAGAAGAATTATCAGAAAATTATAATGAAGGAAAAACTACATTAACAAAAAGTAACTTAACAATTAAGCAAGAAGTAGATTTAAATATGCTTTCAAATGAATATAAAACATTAGGCCACGAAATAAACAAACCAAATGCTTCTAAATTAGTTGTTGCAGATGATTTAGATATATCTAAATTACCTGAAGAAGAAAAAGAAAAATTTGAACCTTCAGCTTCTGGATACTACCTTTTAATTATGAATGAAAAAGGAGAGTTTGAACCATCTGGATTTGAAGAGGACATAGCTACAGGAACACATCCAGAAGAAAAAAATTATCAAATTGAACATGATGGAGATGTTGTAAAAGACGACGTTATTGCACGTTTTAAAGTTCCAGGAACACAAAAAACAATTGCAATAGATAAACGGTGCATATGGAGAAATACAAGTATTTTATTCACCAGGAAAAACAAGAGATGGAAATGATCCTATTGATAAACAATTAGAAACAGATAATGTTTGGCCAATACATACAGATGTAAGAAATGCAATAGGAAAAGAACATGATCCAAATGGAAATTATGGTGTTGATGAGGCAGTAGATGAAGCAAAAGTTCATGATGAAGAACATGGAGAAACGGAAACACTTTCTTATAAAGATGCTGATGGAGATGAAAAAACAAGTTTGCAAAAACATATGACATATGAGCAATATGTAGATAAAATAATGGAAAATGATGAAATATCTAGTACATATAATAGAGATGATATAAAAGAGTTTGTTGAAAAATATAAAGAAGAAAATAATATTGAAAATCTTGAACAAATAACAGAAGCGATGGAAGAAGAATTAAATGCATATATTGAGCAAAAAGCAGACCAAGAGCATGAACTTCCAGGACAAGATAATAAAAGATAAAAAATATCCCAAGCTTGGGATATTTTTTACTTACATGGTTCAACATGAACTACGGTTCTATAAACCTTATCTAACTTAGTTACTGAATTTTCTAAGTCGTCAGCTAAATTATGACTATCTAATGTAGTCATAGATCCATTTACGCAAATAGTAATAAAAACTAAATATTGATTTCCAACAGGAACAGACATTATATCTTTAGCATTTTGTATTTCAGAATAACTTTGACAAATATCATAAATTTGTTTTTTAGTTTTATCATCAATGCTAATATCCATTAAAACATTATAGCTTTCTATAAAAATAGTAACACCTGTATAGCAAATCCAAAGAGAAATACCAATACCGACTACACTATCAAACCAATAAATATTAAGTCTTGTAAAAAGTATAGAAATTAAAGTAAAAGTAGTAACGACGCAGTCATTTCTATGATCTTTCATGCTAGCTTGTAGTAATATATTATCATATTTTTTAAAAGCTCTTTTTGTATATAAATATAAAGCTAGTTTTACAATAATTGTTGCAATACAAACTATAATTAAAAACCAAGAAAAAATAAGTGTGCTTCCAGTAACTAAAGTTATAATAGAATCATAAAGAAGTTTTGCTGACACTAATATCATTGAAATACTTATAAACATTGAGAAAATATATTCAGCTTTACCATGACCTAAATTATGATCTTCGTCGCCAGGTACACTTGCTATTTTATTACCAATAAACGTCATAAGTGATGCAAAAATATCTCCTGCACTATTAAAACTATCAGCTATCATCGCTTGGCTTTTGCTTATAAATCCAACAGTAGCTTTTATAATTAGTAAAAATATATTTCCTATAATTCCTAATATACCAACTTTTTTAGTTATTTTAAAACGTTCTTCCATTTTAAAATTCCTTTCATTCTTGAAAAATAGTAAATTTATATTATTATAACAGAATATTTCCAAATTTGCAAAAATATTACAAATGTGCTATAATTAATTTGTACAAAAGTTGAAATCTTAAGAGGTGAATAAAAAAATGGATGTGCTTGCATTTATATATATACTTGTTTTCCTTGTATTTGCACTTATTGCATATGCAGTACTGCAAATAAAAATGTTTGGAATAAAAGTTAAAGACTTTTGGTCATTTATAGAAGCAAACCAAATGTTAGATAGATTATATAATTTTGCAAAACAATATGAAAAAATGTCTCCACAAGAACAAGTAATCTATATGTCAGAGGCAGAAAAAATATTTATTGCATTTGATAAAGTCCCAGATATGTTATGGGAAGAAGAATATGAAAAATATAGAGAAGTCCTAACAAAATATAAAGATATAAAATTAATAAGATGGGGAGAACAACAAAAGACCTAAGATTAAAATATAAAATCTTAGGCTTTTTTTATTTTTCTAATTTATACATAATATTGTGTAGATATATCTAAATGTTTTATGTTTAAATAGTCTTTCTTTTATTACATCAAATGTTTCCTGCATAGCACAGTGTTTATCAACAAAAGTTAAAATAAATCCTTCTATTGAACGTGGAAAAGCAAGAGTTACTGGCCACATATGTTTAATGATAATATCTTTCTCTTTTTCATTTAAATCAAATAGTTTACAAGCATTATCACATGCTATTTGACCATGTGTAAAAGCATGTAGACCTTTTCTATCGTCTTGACGTTTTCTCCAGTCATATAAAAACAAGTCATGTAACATGGCTGCACGTGTTGCAGAAACATAGTCTAAATTATATTTTTTACAAATAAGATAACAATAATATGCAGCAGTATAACAATGTTCATAACATGATGTGTTATAATGTTGTCTATATTTTTTCATTTCTTGTACTGTTTCATTATTTACTAATTCTTCTACTATATGTAAAAATTCAGTATCTTTTTCAATCAACTTTTTCAAATATGTTCTCATAAAATTAAATCCTTTTATTTTCAATTATCCCTTCTTTTATATTATAACATAAATTGAATAAAAAGTACAAGTTTTACAAAAAAATTTATTTACATTTTATTTTTTGTAGTATATAATATAAACGTATTAGAAGAAAAGAACTTTATAAAAGAAAGGGGTGCATATTATGAATGTAAAAATAACAAACAATAAATCAAAAACAAAATTTAGACTTTTATTAGAATTAATGTCAACTCAAAATAAACTAAGAAATGGAACTTTAAAGCGGATACCCAGCAGAAGATGTATTTTATGAATTAGAGGAGTTGATAAAAAGCAAAACCAAATAATTATAAAATTATTATATTGGAAAACGCTAGACGTTCTATTTATCGTCATGTAGATTTTTTAGCTAATATTAATGTAAAAGCAGCTAAAAGATTATTAATTCAAATAAAAAAAGAAATTTTATCTTTAAAATATATGCCATATAAATGGCCTAAAGTCATCATTTTTAATCAAAGTTATAGAAAGTTAGTTCTAAACAAGAAAATCACGATATTATATTTCATAAAAGATAATATTATTTACATTGATAATGTAATTGATAATAGACAAGGAAGATAATTTTAATAATACAATTATAATACTAATAATTTATTAGATATTCAAGAATTTGAACCGCATTGCTTGCTGCGCCTTTTCGCAAATTATCTGCAACAACCCAAATATTAAGTCCATTTGGAACACTAAGATCTCTTCTAATTCTTCCGAACAAAAACTTCATCATTACCATTAGCTTTTGTTGCAAGTGGATAATAATTTTTTTCTGGGTCATCTACAACAATAATTCCTGGAGAATTTTCTAAAAGTATTTTCACATCATATAATTCAAATTCTTTTTCAAATTCAATATTAATACATTCACTATGACAATTTACAACAGGAACTCTAACACAAGTTACTGTAATTGGTAAATCTGGCTTATCTAAAATTTTTCTTGTTTCATTTATCATTTTGTATTCTTCTTTTGTATATCCATCTGGTAAAAATGTATCAATATGGGGAAGACAGTTATTATAAATCGGATGAGGGAATTTTTTTAAACTACCTTCCTGATTTCTATTTTCTAAATCTTCAATTCCATATCTTCCAGCACCTGACACTGCTTGATATGTTGAATAAACAATTCTTTTTATATTATATTTTTCATCTAAAGGTTTTAAACAAACAACTGCTTGAATAGTAGAGCAATTTGGATTTGCAATTATACCATTATTATATGATATCTTATTAGGGTTTACCTCTGGAACAACTAAAGGTACATTTTCATCCATTCTAAAAACACTGCTGTTATCAATAACTATACAACCTTTCTCTGCTGCAATTGGAGCATATTTTTTAGATACTTCTCCTCCTGCACAAAATATTGCATAATCAAAATGAGAATCAAAAGAATTTTCTGTAAGCTCACAAACTATATAATCTTGATTTAAAAACTTAATTCTGCTTCCTGCAGATTTTTTTGAAGAAAAAAGAACATAACTTACATTTTGAAAGTTCTTTTCTTCTAATACTTTTAAAACTGTTCTACCAACAACACCAGTAGAACCAACAATAGCAACTTTATACATAGTAACCTCCATTTTTATATTAAAATTCATTAATATAATATGTGAATGGAAAATAAAATTGACAAAATTATTTATAAATTATTAACAAATAAAAAGATTATACGAGGAGGTAAAAATGAACGAATCAAACAATCTAGATGAAATAAATATAGATGATTTATATAATAAAATAATTAATAGAATAGAAATAGCCAAAAGAAATATAGCATTAAAAGTAAATGAAGAAATGACAATATTATATTGGAATATTGGAAAAGATATAACTGAAAATATCTTAAATTATAAAAAAGCTGGATATGGGAAGGCTGTGATAAAAAAATTGAGTCAAAAGCTGACAAATAAATATGGACGAGGTTATAGTAGTGCAAATTTATTTAGAATGTTAAAAATTTATGAATATTATCCAAATTTTAAAAAATTCTCGACACTGTCGAGAAAATTAAGTTGGTCACATTTTGTTGAGCTTTTACAAGTTAAAGATAGTTTAAAAAGAGATTTTTACACAACGATGTGTAAAAATGAACTTTGGGGAGTTAGAACATTAAGAGAAAGAATTAGCTCAGCACTATTTGAAAGAACTATAATATCTAAACTGCCAGAGCAAACCATTGTAAATGATTTGAAATTACTAAACAAAGAAAATAAGATGACAACTAATTTGTTTTTTAGAGATCCATATATATTAGATTTTTTGGATTTAAAAGATACTTATAGTGAGAAAGATTTAGAAAATGCAATTATAAGTGAATTAGAAAAGTTCATTTTAGAAATGGGAAATGATTTTGCTTTTTTAGCTAGGCAAAAGAGAATAACAATAGACGGAGAAGATTATTATATAGACTTATTATTCTATCATAGAAAAATGAAAAGATTAGTAGTTATAGAATTAAGGCTAGACAAATTTAGACCAGAATATAAAGGTCAGGTTGAATTATATTTGAAATGGTTAGATAAGTATGAAAAAGCTGAAGGAGAAGAAACACCAATTGCAATCATATTGTGTGCTACAAAAAGTGATATGATGGCACAATTATTAGAATTAGATAATAGTGGAATACATGTAGCACAATATTTGACAGAATATGTACCAAAAGAAGTATTGGAACAAAAATTTATGGATAGTATTGAAAAGGCTAAAATTCAATTAGAACAAAGAAACAATATTTAATAAATTATTTAATTGCTTATGTATTTAAAGTAAAGATGTGCAATAGATTCTATAATTTTTTAAATCATGTTGATTTTTAAAATTAACCATGCTATACTATCTAATGTAGAAAATGGAAATTGCAGATGTAATTTTTGTCTCAATAAGTGATTATAATTTGTAATATTTTTATCATATAATATGCAATTTGCATATTATAAACCGGAGGTATAATTATGGAATACATAAACAAAAAGTTAGAAGAGTTTAATGAATTTATAAAATTTAGAAAAATTGCAATAATTGGATTAGGAGTAAGTAACTTGCCACTTCTTGATTACTTATATGAAAAAAAAGCAAAAGTTACTGTTTTTGATAATAGAAATATAGATGGAATAAGCAAAGAAATAATGGACAAAATAACTTCATATGGTTTTGAATTTTCATTTGGTGAAGATTCTTTAAAAAATTTAAAAGGATTCAATTTAATTTTTAGGTCACCAAGTTGTCTGCCAACTACAAAAGAATTACAAGAAGAAGCAAATAATGGGGCAATAGTTACAACTGAAATTGAAATGTTAATGGAAATGGCTCCTTGTAGAATTGTTGGAGTAACAGGAAGTGATGGAAAAACAACAACAACTAGTTTAATACGTAGTATTTTAAAAAATGCAGGCTATAATGTTTACTTGGGTGGAAATATTGGAACACCACTATTTACAAGATTAGGAGAAATGAAGCCAGAAGACATTTTAGTGCTAGAATTAAGCAGTTTTCAATTAATGGGTATGAAAGTAAGTCCAGATATAGCTGTTATTACTAATATAACACCAAATCATTTAAATATTCACAAAGATTATGAAGAGTACATAGATGCAAAGAAAAATATTTTTAAATATCAAAATGAAAATGGAATTTTAGTATTAAACTATGATAATGAAATAACAAGAAATTGTGGAAAAGAAGCTAATGGAAAAGTTATCTATTTTAGTAGTAAACAAAAACTAGAAGATGGTTATATAGTAGATGAAGGTGTAATTAAAGAATGTCAAGATAAAGTAAGAAAACATATTTTAGACACTAAAACAGTTAATTTAAGAGGGACACATAATTTTGAAAATATAGCTACTGCAATAGCAGCAACAAGAACATTAGTAGATATAGATGTAGCCATAAAAAGTGTACAAGAATTTTTACCAGTTGAACATAGACTAGAACTAATAAGAGAAATAGATAATGTCAAATGGTATAATGACTCTGTAAGCTCTTCACCAACAAGGACAATTGCAGGACTAAAATCATTTGACGAAGAAATAGTTTTAATTGCAGGAGGATATGATAAAAATTTAGATTATACACCACTTGCAAAACCAATTGTAGAAAAAGTTAAAAATTTAATTTTAATTGGTCAAACATCAGGTAAAATCTTTGAATGTGTAAAACAAGAATTGGAAAATCAAGGAAAAGAATTACCAATTTATATGTGTGATAATTTAGAAAAAACTGTAGAAATTGCAAAAAAAGTTGCAAAAGAAGGGCAAGTTGTTTTATTTTCACCTGCTAGTGCAAGCTTTGATATGTTTAAAAATTTTGCGGATAGGGGAGAAAAATTTAAAAAAATAGTAAATAGCTTGTAACATATACAAACCTTATTTCATATTATATACAAAATGTAATGAGGTTGTAGTTGAAAAATAATTATTTTAATTCTTTTCCAACTAAATTAAAACCTTGGAAAGGAATGATTTTAATTGTCTTATGATGAATACATAAGAAGCATCTTAGGTTATCCAAATAACAACTTATATAACGAAGAAAATAATTTCTATGACACAGGATATAGTGATTTTTACAGAGGCGATAATGAATTAGAACCAGAGCTAGAAGACTGTTATCCAGAAATCTACAAAGTAGTATATCCAATGGTAAAAAAAGCTTGTAATGAAAATCAAGGGCCTTATAACAGAGATACAGTTGAAAAATTAACTGATGAAATTTATTATGCAATAGAAGGCGACAATAACATTAACATAAACATTAATTTAAATAATGATGTTAAAACAAACCCTTCATCTAGCAATATGAACAGAAACACTATGACTAAAGTAGATGTTAAACAAAGAGAAAATATGCAAGCAAATACTAAAAGAGAAGATAGAGAATCTAGAAGACAAAATGGTAATTTAAGGGATATTATAAAAATTTTACTACTTAGAGAATTATTAAATAGACCAAATCGTCCAAGGCCACCTATGAGACCACCATTTCCAGGAGGTCCGGGGCCAAGGCCACCATATCCTGGAGGTCCAAGACCACCATTTCCAAGAGCAATTGAAAATGATTTATATGAATACTAAAATTTTCCAAATATGCAAATTAATTTTTGCATATTTTATTTTTTATTGTAAAAAATAAAATTGAGTAAATTTGAAAGGTGGTAAAAAAGATGAAAGTTCAAGATTGTATGTGTAATGATGTATGTTGTGTTAAACCAGATACAAATGTATATGAAGTTGCAAAATTAATGAATCAAAATCATATAGGTTGTGTTCCAGTATGTAATGAAAACAATACTTTATGTGGCATAGTAACAGATAGAGATATTTTACTTCGTTCAGTTGTATGTGATAAAGATATAAAAAATACACCTGTAAGTGAAATAATGACATGTGATGTTTGTTCTTGTAACGAAAATGATGATGTAGAAAATGCTCAATTTAAAATGTCTCAAAATCAAATTAGAAGATTACCTGTATGTGATCAAAATAATCAAGTAATTGGTATTTTAACACTTGGAAATTTAGCACAAAATAATAATGAAATTGGTAAACAAGAAGTTTGTACAACAATAGGAAATATTTGTAATTGTCAAGGACAAACTAAAAATAATAATTAAAAATATAAGCATATGATGGGATATGGCCATTATATGCTTATTTTTTTTTGATTAAATTAAAAAAATATGATATAATAGATTTAATATAAAAAGATAAATCTACATTACACTTAAATAAAAAGGAGGTTACTATGGCAAGAATAACAAGGAAAGAAGCTCAAAGAAAAAGACAGGAAAGAATGAAAAAAATTCCTGAACTATATAGAAGAGGCATAACAATAGAGAAAATGAAAGATATTTTCAAAACGTCTGCTTACAAAATATCAGGAGAGATAAATGAACTTATAGATAAAGGATTAATCACAAGGGACATGATAAGAGAAAGAAATAATGTATTGAGAAATGGTGCAGCGAAAAGAATAGAGGAAAGATGCGCAGAAGTACTTTTATTATATGCACAAGGAAAAACGAACGATGAAATAAGTTCTATAGTTGGATGTTCCGACGCAACCATACAACATGATATGGCACGCCTAAAAAGAGAAGGTAAAATTACTAAAGAATTAGAAGATGAGAGAATAAAGAATTTTGAATCAAGAAAAACTGAAGGTAAGATAATAAAATCTTCCTCATACGGTTTTAATAATAGAAGAAAAACAATATTAAAACTGTATTTACAAGGAAAAACCATCGATGAAATTGCTTCTATAACTCAAAGTAATAAAAAAACAATAAGTAATGATATAGAATTCATGAAAAATTATAGAATTATTACAGAAAATGTATATGATACACAATTACAAGGTCCTAAAGATATGTTTAATGACTTTTTATTAGAATATAAAAAACAATTGAATGAAGGAAAACTTCAGAAAGAAAGGTTGCTAACAATAAAAACTATTGCAAATTATACAGGTAAATACCAACATGTGGTATTTGCAATAAAGGTACATATTAAATTTGGAAATAAAAAAACAGCAATTGAATTAATTGAAAAAAATATAAATAACAAATCTTATACGGAAGAACAAATAGAAAAGCTAAAAAAAATGAAAGAATATATAGAAAATAGGAAATATACACATCAAAGTAAAGGATTAGAGCTAGACGAAAAAGACAATACTCGCTAATAATATAAGAAAAATATATTAAATTTCGTTTCTATTTTTAGTATAGAAAATAAAGTTCTACATATACTAAAAATAGGAGGAATCGAAAATGATATTTGATAGGGCATATTGGACAAGAGTTGCTAAAAGAGTAATTTATGTAGCATTTTTATTGCTTGGATTATATTTAGCATTCAAATTGTCCATTTTTTATATGCCATTTTTAGTTGCATTTATTATTTCTTTAATAATTGAACCTGCAATAAAATGGATTATGAGAAAAACAAAACTATCAAGAAGAACGAGTTCTATTATTATATTTTTGATAGTTTTATTAATAATACTAGGAATTTTGGCATGGGGCTTAATAACTTTATTTTCAGAATCATCAAATCTATTACAAGGATTAAATAATTATTTTGATAAAGCCTACATACAATTTCAAAACTTTATTCACAGCTTTAATTTTGATAATATCCATTTATCAGACGAAATTTTAGGGGTTTTACAAAATTCAACAAGTGGATTTTTAGAAACTATATCAAATTGGCTTAGAAATTCTTTAACAGGACTTATAAATGTAATAACTAGTATTCCTTCTATCGCAATATGTGTTGGAATTACAATAGTTGCCCTTTATTTTATTTGTGTAGATAAAATATATATATTAGATCAAATAGAACATCATTTGCCTAAAACGTGGGTGAAAAAAATAGGTAGACATTTTAATGAGTTAATGGAAACTTTAGGAGGATATCTAAAAGCACAAGGAACCTTAATACTTGTTTCTTTTATTATATCTTTAATTGGTTTATATATTTTAGAATTTATTGGATTTAATGTGCACTATCCACTTCTTATGGCATTATTTATTGGATTTGTAGATGCACTGCCAATACTTGGATCTGGGAGTGTAATGATACCTTGGGCCATTATATGTGCAATTAATGAAGATTGGAATTTGGGAATTGCAATTATAGTCTTATTAATTATTATGTCTGTTGTAAGACAATTTTTAGAGCCAAAACTTGTTAGCAGAAATATAGGAATACACCCAATATTTACATTAATTGCAATGTATACAGGATTTAAATTTATAGGAGTTTTTGGTCTTCTAATAGGACCAATAATTTTAATTATATTTAAAAATATATTTTCAAGTTTAATAGATAGAGGTGTATTTAAAACTATATTTGACAAAAGATAATAAGGAGAAGGTATATACTTTCTCCCTTTTAATCTTTTACTATTAATATATTATTCCCATTCTATTGTTGCAGGTGGTTTTGATGTTATATCATACACAACACGATTAACATGTTTTACTTCATTTACAATTCTAGAAGAAACTTTTTCTAAAATTTCATAAGGTATCTTGCTCCAAACTCCAGTCATAAAGTCAGTAGTTTCTACTGCACGAAGTGCAACTGTGTAATCATATGTTCTTTCATCACCCATAACACCTACAGATTTTAAATTTGTTAAAACTGCGAAATATTGGTTTATACTTTTATGCAATCCACAATTTGCAATTTCTTCTCTAAAAATACTATCAGCTTCTTTTAAAATATTTAATTTATCTTCTGTAATATCACCAATAATACGAATTGCAAGTCCAGGACCAGGGAATGGTTGTCTAAATACTAAATTTTCTGGAATTCCTAATTCAAGACCTGTTTTACGAACTTCATCTTTAAATAAATCTCTAAGAGGTTCAACAACCTCTTTAAAATCCACATAGTCTGGAAGTCCACCAACATTATGATGGCTTTTAATTACTGAACTTTTACCAAGTCCACTTTCTATTACATCTGGATAAATTGTTCCTTGTACTAAGAAATCTACTGTGCCTATTTTTTTGGCTTCTTCTTCAAAAACACGAATAAATTCTTCACCTATAATTTTTCTTTTTGTTTCTGGGTCAGTAACACCTGCAAGTTTTGCTAAAAATCTATCTTTTGCATTTACTCTAATTAAATTTATATCAAATTGATCTCTAAATATTTGCTCAACTTCATCACCTTCATTTTTACGAAGTAAGCCATGGTCTACAAAAATACATGTTAAGTTTTTACCAATTGCTTTTGAAAGTAGAACAGCCGCAACAGAAGAATCTACTCCACCAGATAAAGCACATAAAGCTTTTTTATCTCCAATTTTTTCTTTTAGTTTTTTAATGCTCTCATCTACAAAAGAAGAAATTACCCAATCACCTTTACAACCACAAATATTAAATAGGAAATTATGTATTACTTGAATACCGTTTATTGAATTATTTACTTCAGGATGGAATTGAATTCCATACAATTTTCTTTGAACATTTTCCATAGCTGCATTTGGGCAAGATGAAGTAGAAGCAATTTTTTTAAATCCATTTGGAACCATTTCTACATAATCTGTATGGCTCATTAAGAATCCATTTGTATTATTAAATCCTTGGAAAAGTAGGGAAGTGTTATCGATTTTTACATCTGTTGTTCCATATTCACGAACATTTGCCTTTGTAACTTTACCACCTAAAGTGTATGTCATAAGTTGCATACCATAACAAATACCAAGTACAGGAATTCCTAAATCAAAAATTCCCTCAGCGCATCTTGGAGCATCTTTGCCATAAACACTTGCAGGTCCTCCGTGTAAAAATAATTCCTTTTGGATTTTTTTCTTTAATTTTATCAAGAGAAATATCAAAAGGTACAACTTCTGAATATACGTTGCATTCTCTAACTCTTCTAGCAATTAGTTGATTATATTGCCCACCAAAATCTAATATTAAAATTAATTCATTATCTTTCATAAATAAACCCTCCAATAAAATCATACTAAAATTTTATCATAAATTGTAAAAAAAGTAAATATAAGCACAATAAAAAACGGATTGAAAATTAATCTTCAATCCGTTTTACCGCAAAGTACTGCGGTTCATAGCCCTCGGACGCGAAGGCCTCTGGTGTGGAATCGGGAACTGAAGTCACTTCTGCATCAATGCACTGACGATGAGACCATAAGCCGTCAACAACTTTGATAGCATGAACGTCAAACTCAACTGGGCGTCCTTCATAATCACGTTTAGTGATTATTGGACCATACAGTACCATTATCCATTCGCCGTTTTTCAATTCATCGTCAGCAGATTTTAGCCGTCGCATAGAACGATTAAAACCTTTTGCAATCCTTTCAAGCTCTGACACTGTGTTTCGAGTATAAGCAAGATCAGAAAAACTGTAAAAATTAACTTCAACTTCTTTATCCTCAATTCCTAATGCATACGTTAAGCAATTCCGCATGCTAAACACTCCCTTCTACAAGTTTATTATATTAATTATACCACATTTTTCTAGATTTTTCAATTACAGTATCCCACTAGTTGGAATATAGCTATCATCAGGAGGGTATACATATTCCTCAGATGAAGGCTCAGTAGTGTTTTTAATATCTTTTATCTTAATAATTGGCATATCACCATGATAGTCACCTTTTGTAATTTCTCCTGTAATTTCAACCCAAGAATTATCTATAAAATTTTTAGCATTTTCACATTCACACAAAAAACCAACAACTACATATTGAAAATCAGAAGAAATAATCATGTTTCTTGCTAAAATAAATTGATTTTCATTTAAGTCATAAACTCTATAAACATATCCTGTAAAATGAATATTTAATCCAACATAACTGTCTATATCATCATGAACAGCTTTCAAAATATTAGTATAATTTTTAGGACTTATATTTGTAATTTTACTAGTAGGAACGCAGGAACTGTTATTAGATGAATTTGATGCGCCATTAAATACTTGGTATGATACAACTGCCATAATACCTATAATTAAAATAACTATACCAGTAAAAAATATTTTAAAAACTTTACTTCCATTAACTTTAACATTATAAATAAACATGATAGACTCATTCCTTTCAGCCTAAAATAAATAGAAAATCAAATATTTTAGCACAAAATATCTGAATTTACAAAATTTAAGTTATTCAATTGTATGAAAATATATTGGAAATTATACTAATTTTTTATTTTTACTATTGCTAAATTTTAAAATTAGTGTTATAGTATAATGGTGAAAAAAATCTTTGAGAGGAATGATTACAAAAATGAAATTTTTTAAAACTTATAGTGAAAAAGAAGTAAAAAGAGTTCAGCCAATAGTTGACAAAATTAACAGTTTAGAAGAAGATATGAAAAAACTATCAGATAAAGAATTAAGAGAGAAAACAAATTATTTTAAAGACCAATTAAAAGAAGGTAAAACTTTAGATGATATTTTACCAGAAGCATTTGCAGTTGTAAGAGAAGCATCAAGAAGAGTTTTAGGTATGAGACACTTTGATGTTCAATTAATAGGAGGTATCATTCTTCATCAAGGAAGAATTGCTGAAATGAAAACAGGAGAAGGAAAAACATTAGTTGCAACTTTACCTGTATATTTAAATGCACTAGAAGGAAAAGGTGTGCATGTCGTAACTGTAAATGATTACTTAGCAAAAAGAGATAGTGAATGGATGGGAAAATTATATAAATTCCTAGGTCTATCTGTTGGTTTAGTTATTGCAGGGATGGAACCAAAAGAAAAACAAGAAGCATATAATGCTGATATTACTTATGGTACAAATAACGAATATGGATTTGACTACCTAAGAGACAATATGGTTATTTATAAAGACCAATTAGTACAAAGAGGATTACATTATGCAATAGTGGACGAAATTGATAGTATTTTAATTGATGAAGCACGTACACCACTTATTATTTCAGGACGTGCAAATGAATCATCTGATTTATATAAAAAAGCAGATACATTTGTAAAGAAATTGACACCAAAAGTAATTATAGAAGAAGATGTTAAAGACTACGATCAAGCAGAAGACAATGAAAAATATGACTATATTGTTGACTTAAAAGCAAAATCTGCAACTCTAACACTAAAAGGTATCAAAAAAGCAGAAGAACATTTTGGACTAGAAAATTTCAACGATTTGGAAAACTCTACACTTGTACACCATGTTAACCAAGCATTACGTGCACATGGTGTTATGAAAAAAGATATAGATTACATTGTAAAAGATGGAGAAGTTCTAATTGTAGATGAATTTACAGGACGTATTATGTATGGAAGAAGATATAACAATGGATTACATCAAGCAATTGAAGCAAAAGAAAATGTTAAAATTGCTGATGAATCAAAAACACTTGCAACAATTACTTTCCAAAATTACTTTAGAATGTATGATAAATTATCTGGTATGACAGGTACTGCTATGACAGAAGAAGCAGAATTCGAAGAAATTTACAACTTAGACGTTGTAGAAATACCAACTAATAAGCCAATGATAAGAAAAGATGAGAATGATGTTGTATATAAAAATGAAGATGCTAAATTTAGAGCAGTTGTAAACAACATCAAAGAAAGCAATAAAAAAGGACAACCAGTTTTAATTGGTACTGTTTCAATTGAAAAATCTGAAAAATTAAGTAAATTACTTAAAAAAGAAGGAATTAAACATGAAGTATTAAATGCAAAATATCATGAAAAAGAAGCAGAAATAGTTGCACAAGCAGGTAAATTCGGAGCAGTTACAATTGCAACTAACATGGCAGGACGTGGTACTGATATTATGCTTGGAGGTAATAGTGAATTCTTGGCTAAAGAAGAAATGAGAAGAAATAAAGTACCTCATGAAGTTATTGAAGAAGCTAACACATATTATGAAACAGATGATGAAACAATTTTAAATGCTAGAAAACAATTTAATGACTTAGTTAAAAAATATGATGATGAAATAAAAGAAGAAAAACAAAAAGTAATTGAAGCTGGCGGTTTAAAGATAATTGGAACAGAAAGACATGAATCTAGAAGAATTGACAACCAGTTAAGAGGACGTAGTGGTCGTCAAGGAGATATTGGTGAATCTAAATTCTATATTGGATTAGATGATGACCTAATGAAAATATTTGGTGGAGATACTATTAGCAAAGTTTATAATACATTAGGTGCAGATGAAGATATGCCAATTGATTCTAGAATAATATCTAAAGCAGTAGAAAATGCTCAAAAGAAAGTAGAAGGAAGAAACTTTGGAATTCGTAAAAATGTATTAAAATATGATGATGTTATGAATGCCCAAAGAGAAATTATTTACAAACAAAGAAGACAAGTTCTAGATGGTGAAAACATCCAAGACAGTATAAACAATATGAGAAATACTTTAGCATCTGATATAGTAAACATGTATGTAGAAGGCGAAGATGGAAGTTTAAATATTGAATCTTTGACTGCAGAAATTGCAACAGTATTTGGACTAGATATGACTGAATTCTTAAAAGAAAACAATAAAAATGCAGATGCAGTTATAGAAGAATTACAAAATAGAGCAACAGAAAAATATGCTGAAAAAGAACAAGAAATTGGTTCAGAGCAAATAAGAGAACTAGAAAGAGTAGTTATGCTAAAAGTTGTTGACGAAAAATGGATGAACCATATAGATGCCATGGATGAATTAAAAGATGGTATTGGCCTTCGTGCGTATGGACAACAAGATCCTGTTGTTAAATATAGAATTGAAGGAATGGATATGTTCGAAGAAATGGTAGAAAACATCAAATTAGATGTTACTAAAATTCTTATGAACATTAGACAAGCTGGAGAAGCAAGAAGACAAGAAACAGTTAAAATAACAGGTGCTGCATTAGAAGCAATTCACAGTGTAGACGGTGGAGCAAAAATTGGAACAGATGTAGACAGAACAATAAGAAATGAAGGACCAAAAGTAGGAAGGAACGACCCTTGCCCTTGTGGCTCAGGAAAAAAATATAAAAACTGTTGTGGAAAAAATGAATAAAGTAATAATAAAAAAATAGCTAGAAAATACGAAAAAATTATTGACAAATAGCATAAAAATAAGCTATAATGAATATAATAGAAATAGATATTTAATATCTATTTACAGCAAAAAAATCAGGTGAACCCTACCAATAAGTGGGAGCTGTAAAATCAAAAGGTAGAGATATAGGTCTTTACCTTTTATATTTGGTGGTATAAATTATGAATGAAAAAATTGCACAATTAAAAGAATTAATAGAAAATAGTAACAATATAGTTTTCTTTGGAGGAGCGGGAGTATCTACTGAAAGTGGAATACCAGACTTTAGAAGCAAAGATGGTTTATATAATCAAAAATATAAATATCCACCAGAAGAAATATTAAGCCATACTTTTTTTATGAATGAAACAGAGGAATTTTATAAATTCTATAAAGAAAAGTTAAATTCGCTAGAGTATGAGCCTAATATAACACATGTAAAATTAGCAGAATTAGAAAAACAAGGGAAATTAAAAGCTGTAATCACTCAAAATATAGATGGATTACATCAAAAAGCTGGATCAAAAAATGTATTAGAATTACATGGAAGTGTCTTGAGAAATTATTGTATGAAATGTAACAAATTTTATAATGCTGAATTTGTATTTTCGTCTAATGGAATACCAAAATGTGAATGTGGCGGAATAATTAAACCAGATGTTGTACTTTACGAAGAAGGTTTAGACGATTATATTTTAACACAATCGATAGAATATATTCGAAAAGCCGATGTAATGATTATTGCTGGAACTTCTTTAACTGTAAATCCAGCAAGTAGTTTAGTAAGGTTTTATAATGGAAATAAATTAGTTCTAATAAATAGAGACTCAACTCCATATGATATGTACGCAAATTTAGTTATAAATGAAAATTTGGGCGAGGTATTTAGGAGAATATAATAAGTTACTGTAAGAGAGAACCAAGTATTAGAAAGACTTTGGTTCTTTTTTGTCGAATTTTGCGATGAAAAGTTCAATTAATTTTTCATAAATAGTTGACAAAATGTAATTATGTATTTATAATGAAATCATACTTTCAAACTTTTATATCTATATTTTTATTCTAAAACAATAAGATTAAAATCGCAAAATTTCAGTAAAATTAAAATTTAAGTTAAAGGGAGTGATGCTTATTGAAAGGAAAAAAGTAGTATTTATACTAATTTTATTTTTAGTTTCATTAATATTGCCATTTCTAAATAGTAAAACATATGGAAAATATATTGACGAAAAAACTATATTAGTTGGAACTATTAATATAGAAAAAAACAAGCAAAAAATAACTTTAGTAAGTACCGAAAATACAAATGATGATCACCCAGAATATGCAAGTAAAAAACACATTATTACTGCTAAAATAAAAATAAGTGAAGCAAATGTAAGTGAAGAAAATGTAAATTGGCAAGACCTACAAGTTAAATTAGATGGAGTAACTACAAGCAAATACACAAAAGAAGTTAAATTATTAACTAAAGTGGAAATGGAAAGTGTATATGAAATAAAACTTAATAATATAGAAAAAGATGGTTTAATTTCTTTATATTTTCCACAAAATATGGCAATAGATGAATTAGGAGTAGGAAATGATTTAACTGAGCTTAGCTTAAATATAAGAATTGACAATACTGCGCCTATTGGCAGATTTTCTGAATCTTCAAGTACAAACAATAAATCATATGGAATAATAAATGTAAATGAAATCATAGAAAGTGTAAGTGGATGGGAAATTTCATCAAATAATACAAAATTGCAAAAAGAATTTACAAACCCCGTAAAGTATCCAATTACCATTGAGGATTATGCAGAAAACACATCAGAAGTAATGATTGATATAAGAAATGCAACTAATATATTAATACACTATTGTTCTTTTGATACATATGAAAATAAATTTATAGAAAAAACATGTGGTCAAATAGCTGGAGATACAACAGTACTTGCAAATTCTATATGTAAAACAGAATTAATGTTAGTTGGAGTAACAGGAATTGACTCAAATGAATTACTAGGCAGAGCTTTTGTATATGATTATTGGGGAGATGGAACTACTGCAAGATGTACATATAGTGAAACAGATTATAACTTTGGATATAATCCAAGTAAAACTGGATGGAGTGTTGTAAGCGACAGACCACTTAGACTTAATGAAAATTTGGCTTTAGCATTAGGCGGAATTGGTATGAATCAAACAGGAAATAAGGACAAAACTAGTGGAAGAGCAATACCTAGTGATGTTGCATCACAATATTTGTACGGAATATCAGGAGTTGCATTTAAATTAAAAAATCAAAAAGATTTTTCTATTGTTTATCAAGTACTGGTTAAAGATTATGGGTGGATAAGAGCAAAAGCTGATGGAGAAGAATGTTCATATAGACATGACAGCCCAATATCTGCAATTAGGATAAATATAGTACCAATCTCTGAAAAACAAAAACTTATTGATTATTGGAATAGAGATAGAAATACAAGTAAAGTATAAAAATTAAAAAATGAAAGGAAAGTGATGAAATTATGAGTAAAAAGAAAAAAATAATACTTGCGATAACAAGTCTATCTGTTATTGTAACAGCGTTTTTAGGAGGTAGTTCATTTTCAAAATACGCAGCTCAAGTTCAAGGAAATGCAGTTGCAGATGTTGCAAACTGGGATTTTAAAGTAAATGGAAATTCTGAACAGATAGCAACTATAAATCTAACATCAGAAAATGATGTAACAAAAATTGCACAAAATAAAATAGCACCAGGAACAAAAGGAAGCTTCAATATTATTGTTGATGCAAGTGATGCAGAAGTAGGTATTGAATATAAAGTGGAGATTGGAGAGGAAAAAAATGTTCCTCAAAATTTAAAATTTACATGTGGTGAAGATACTTATGGAACATTAAAAGAATTTGAAGAAAAATTCAAAGGAACTATTGATGCAAATAGTGAGGAAAAAGTAAAGACATATAAAATTGATTGGGAATGGCCATATACAACTGGAACAAATGATTCTGAAATTGCTCAAAATGACATAAAAGATACAAATGATGCAAAACAAGGGGATTATAGCTGTAATATAAAAGTTACAGGTGTTCAAGTTAAACCACAAGCATAATAGTAAGTAAGAGGTGATATATGAAATTAAAAGAAAAGTTAAATAGCAAAAAGAGAACAATTGTATTAATATTTGTTATTAGTATTACATTAATATTGTTTTTAACAGGTTTTAGTATGGGAAAAGAAATTGCACAAGTAGATGGAGATGTACATGCACAAGTTGCAAAACCAATTCTTGTTGTTGAGAATGGAAAAGACATAAATATTACATCACAAAATAAAAAAGGTGACTTTTATTTTAAAGTCAAAAATTACAACGAAACTAATGAATTATCACGGTGTTGATTTAGATTATACAATTGAAGTGATGTCTAATACAGATGAAAGTGTTAAATTTAATTTATATAATAATGATGAAGACAATAAAACAAAAGTCGATTTAAAGGACAATAAAACAAGTAAAATTTCTTTGCCTAGAAATTCTAAACAAGATCATAATTATAGACTAGAAGTAATTTATGATAACACAAAATCACTTTCAGCTTCTGATATTTTAGAAAATATACAAGTAAAAGTACATTCAGAACAATCAAAAATATAAGGAGGCATAAGTGAAATCAAAAAAACGAATAATTATATCTATAATATTAATTTTAATATTAATTTTATTTCTTAGTTATTTTTTTAATAAAGAAAATTATTTCCAAGATTATATTACATTTTTTAAATTGTATGGAAAAAATCAAGTACAATCAAATTCAAATTCAGTTGAAAATTTAAATTCAAATAATATGTTTAATTCTGGTATTTATTTTGATAACTATAATTTCAAAACAAAAAATCAAAATAGTTCAAATGAAAATAATAATTATAATCTTTATGTAGAACCATTAGAAATGCAAATGACAACAGTTGATTTAATGGATACAGTAGATAGCAAAACACTAGTTCATGAAAAAATAGCGCCAGGAACAAGAGGAAGTTTTAATATAAATGTAACATCTAATCAAAACATTAGTTACAAAATTAAGTTTGAAAGTAATAATGAAAAACCTAAATATTTGGTGTTTTATAAAGAAAACTCGGATAAGAAATATCAAAATATAGAAGATTTGCAAAATGAATTAGATGGATATATTAATGCTAAAGAAGAACAAAAAGTAAAAATCAATTGGGAATGGCAATATGAAACAAAAGAAGATAACATTTTACAAGATACACAAGATACAAATGACGCACAAAATATACGCAGTTATAGTTTTGATATATATGTTTTAGGATTTTAAGACCTCTATAAAAATACTAGTATATAATAAATGTTTTTACAAATAATATTTTTAAAACTATTCAAAAAAATAAAAATTTATGTTATACTTATAAGTAATAAAAGAAAGAGGTGTATTGATATGCAACAAGTAAAAAATATACAAGAAATAGAAACAGCGGTAAATCAATATGGGGAAATAGTAATTAAAAAAAATAAAAAAATGGTGTAATCTCTATGAGTATGGAAGAATATAAAAAAAATTTATTAGGTGAAGATATAGAAAAAAATTTATTAAAATCTGAAGAAGATTACAATAATGGTAATGTAAGAAAAGCTGAGGACGTCTTTAGAGAATGGAAAACCAAGTATGGAATATGAAATTGTAATTTCAAAAAATTGTTTGGATGAAATCGAAGAAATTTGCAATTGTATAGAAAAAGACCTAAAGGCTAAGCAAGCAGCTATTAGATTAAGAAGAAAAATAGTAGAAACTATATATGAACTAAAAACATCTTCCAAAATATATGCAAAGATTGATAAGACAGATAGAACAGGAAGAGATTACAGAAGAATAGTTATAAAAAATTATATAATTATATACACTATAATAGAAGAACATAATAAAATTTTAATTTCGCATATATATTATAGTGGTAGAAATTACATAGATGGAGGTCTTATATAATAAAAAAGCTTTGAACTTATCTTTAAGTTCAAAGCTTTTTATACTAATTTTAAGAAAAGTATTGACAAATCAGAAAAAATAGTGTAAAGTATAATAGCATTACAAAAATAAAGGTGGTAATATTTATGGATAGAAAGGTTCAAATAAGTATATTATGCGAGCTCTATGGAAAACTTTTAACTGAAAAGCAATGTGAATTCATAAATGATTACTATAACAACGATTTATCATTATCAGAAATCGCAGAAAACAATAATATCACAAGACAAGCAGTAAGAGACATGATAAAGAAAGGAGAGAAAAAACTTTTCGAATATGAAGAAAAGTTAGAATTCATGAAAAGGACGTTAAATCAAGAAAACAAAATAAAAAAAGTATTATTAGAATTAACAAAAATACAAGCAAATTATTCTGATGAACAAGTTGCAAATGTCTTAGAAAATATAAAAAAAGAATTAAATTGTTTAGTTTAAAAGAAATGGAAGTGAGACTATGGCTTTTGAAGGGTTATCATCTAGGTTACAAGAAATAACAAGAAAAATGAGAGGCAAAGCCCGTATAACTGAATCAGATTTAAAAGATATGCTTCGTGAAGTAAAACTTGCTTTATTAGAAGCGGATGTTAACTATAAAATAGTAAAAGATTTTATTTCAACAATTCAGGAAAAGGCTTTAGGTCAAGACGTGTTAAAATCTTTAACACCAGGACAACAAGTTGTTAAAATTGTAAAAGATGAATTAGTAGACTTACTTCGGAGGAACAGAAAGCAAAATTAATTTTACACCAAACCCACCAACAATCATAATGCTAGTTGGACTTCAAGGGTCTGGTAAAACAACAACATGTGGAAAACTTGCAAATTTACTTAGAAAACAAGGCAAAAAACCACTTTTAGTTGCATGTGACGTATATAGACCAGCAGCTATTAAACAATTACAGGTAGTTGGAAGTCAATTAAACATTCCAGTATATAGCAATGAAACATCAAAAGATGTTGTACACATTGCAAAACAAGCAGTTTCTGTTGCAATTTCAAAATTAAATGATGTAATTATCCTAGATACAGCAGGGCGTTTACATATAGATAATGAATTAATGGAAGAATTAAAAAAGATTAAAGCAGATGTAAAACCACATGAAATTTTACTTGTTGTAGATAGTATGACGGGTCAAGATGCTGTAAATGTATCACAAAAGTTTAATGAGGAAGTAGGAATAGACGGAGTAGTTTTAACAAAGTTAGATGGTGATACACGTGGTGGTGCTGCTTTATCTGTAAAAAAAGTAACGGGAAGACCTATTAAATTTGCGGCAACAGGTGAAAAGCTAAGTGACATAGAAGTATTTCATCCAGACAGAATGGCAAGTAGAATACTTGGTATGGGAGATATTTTATCAGTAATAGAAAAGGCAGAAGAAAGCTTTGATAAAGAACAAGCAGAAAAGTTAGAAAAACAATTAAGAAAAAAAGAATTAGACTTAGACGATTATTTAGCACAAATAAGACAAATAAAGAAAATGGGTTCATTTTCATCTATACTTAAAATGATACCTGGAATGAATAAATTTAAAGATATTGATGTAGATGATAAAGAATTTGGTAAAATCGAAGCAATGATATGTTCTATGACAGTAGAAGAAAAAAGAAATACAAGACTTTTAAATGCAAGTAGAAGACTTCGTATTGCAAAAGGAAGTGGAACAACAGTACAAGACATAAATAGATTTATGAAAACATATGAAATGACACAAAAAATGATGAAACAAATGAAAAGTAACAAAGGCGGTATGAGAAAAATGATGAAAGGGTTAGATGAAAATTCTTTAAAGAATTTTAAATTCTAATGTGTCATAAAAAAATTAAGTTATTAAATTTTTAAATATATATAAAGTATTTCTAGGAGGTGAATTACATGGTAAAAATAAGATTACAAAGACAAGGTAAGAAAAAAGCTCCATTCTATCACATAGTAGTTGCAGACTCAAGAAGTCCAAGAGATGGAAAAATTATCGAACAACTAGGAACATATGACCCAATGACAGATCCAGGAACAATAGTTTTAGATAAAGAAAAAGTTGAAAAATGGATCAAAAATGGTGCAAGACCAACAGACACTGTAAAAGCACTAATCGAAAAAGTAAAATAGTCTCAAGACAAATAGGAGGAAACCATGAAAGAGATATTAGAAACAATAATTCTAAACTTGGTAGATAATAAAGAAGCAGTTGAAGTCAAAGAAGTAGAAGGCGAGAAATCAGTTGTTTACGAAGTAAAAGTTGCAGATGGAGACATGGGCAAAATTATTGGTAGACAAGGAAGACTTGCTAAATCTATTAGAACTGTTATTAAAGCAGTAGCAAATAAAGAACATAAAAGAGTTACTGTTGAATTTTTAGGATAATTGAGGAATAGAATATGACACAATATCTTGAACTTGGTCAAATTGTTAATACATTTGGAATTAAAGGAATGGTTAAAATAAAACCTTTTACAGATGATATAGAACAATTTGAAGAATTAGAAAGCATAGAAATCAAAACTAAAAAAGATATAAAAGAATATAAAATAGAACAAGTAAAATTCCATAAGCAAATGGTTATGCTAAAACTTAAAGGAATTGATACAATTGAACAAGCAGAAACATTAAGAAATAACTATATTGTTATTAATAGAAATAATGCTAAACCGCTTGAAAAAGATACATATTATATTGTAGATTTAATCGGTTTAGATGTTATAACAATAGAAGATGGAAAGAAACTTGGTAAATTAGATGATATTTTTAATACTGGAAGTAATGATATCTATGTTGTTAAAAATGAAGAAGGAAAAGAAATTTTATTACCTGCTATATCAGATGTAATAAAAGAAATCAACCTAGAGGATAAAGTTATTAAAGTTCACTTACTTAAAGGATTATCAGAATAAAAACATTAGAAAGGAATGTACAATATGAAATTTGATGTTTTAACACTTTTCCCAGAAATGTTTGATGTTTTAAACTATAGCATAATAGGAAAAGCAATTGAAAATAAACTAATAGATGTTAATATTACTAATATTAGAGATTTTTCAAAAAACAAACATAAAAAAGTAGATGATACTCCTTATGGTGGTGGAGCTGGAATGGTAATTAGACCAGATGTTGTTATGGATAGTTATAATTCTATAAAAACTGAAAACAGTAAAGTTATTTACTTATCTCCTCAAGGTAAAACCTTAAATCAAAAAAAAGTAGAAGAATTAAGTAAATGTAGCCATTTAATATTACTTTGTGGCCATTACGAAGGAATTGACCAAAGGGTAATTGATAAAATTGTAGATGAAGAAATTTCAATTGGAGACTATGTATTAACAGGTGGAGAAATCCCAGCGTTAGTCTTAATTGATAGTATTAGTAGATATATAGACGGTGTGATAAGTAAAGAATCTGTAAAAGAAGAAAGCTTTTCACAAGGTATGTTAGAATATCCACAATATACAAGACCAGAAAGCTTTGAAGGCGAAAAAGTGCCAGAAGTTTTACTTTCCGGACATCATGCAAATATTGAAAAATGGCGAAAAGAACAGTCTTTGAAAATCACAAAAAGTAAAAGACCAGATTTATTAAAATAGAAAGAAAAGGAGGAAATTTCTAAAATGGATATTATAAAATCAATTGAACACGAACAATTGAAAAACAAGATACCAGAATTAAAAGTTGGTAATACTGTTAGAGTACACGTAAGAATAAAAGAAGGAAATAAAGAAAGAATCCAAGTATTTGAAGGAATCATTATAAAAGTACAAGGTGGAGGTGTAAACCAAACATTTACTGTAAGAAAAATTTCTTATGGAGTAGGTGTTGAAAAAACATTTTTAGTACACTCACCATTAGTAGAAAAAGTAGAATTAGTAAGAGTTGGTAAAGCAAGAAGAGCAAGATTATTCTATTTAAGAGATAGAATAGGAAAAGCTGCTAAAACTAGAGAACAAGTTGGTGCTAGAATTGAAGATAGAGAAATTACTATCAAAGAAGATATAGTTGAGGAACCAGTTGTAGAAGAAACAGTTGAAGAAGTTTCAGAGGTAGAACCTGCTGTAGAAGAAGTTAAAGAAGCAGTAGAGACACCAGTTGTTGAAGAAGTAGTAGCAGAAGAACCAAAGGCTGAAGAAGTAAAAGAGGAAAAAAATGAAACAGCTGAAGTAAAAGAAGAAACAGTAGCTGAAGAAGCTCCTAAGGCAGAAGAAAAGGAAGAAGTAAAAGCAGAAGAAGCTCCAGAAGAAAAACCAGCTATTGAAACTGAAAAAGTAGAAGTACAAGAAGTTGTAGATACTGTAAAAGAAGAAGCAGTAGAAGATGTAAAACCAGAAGAAAGTGAAGATAAAGAATAATTTATCATAAAAAGTCTAAGATTATATTATTTATGTTTAATAAAAAATCTTAGGCTTTTTACTTAAGATTTGTAATATATTTCTACGTAGAAAAGAGTGAAATATAAAGTGAAAATAGAAAAAATTAAATCAGCTAATACAAAAATTATTGGAAAAAATATAATATATTTTTCCCAAACAGAATCAACTCATAAATATGCAATAGAAAATATTCAAGACTTACCAGATGGAACAATTGTAATTTCAGAATTCCAAAAAGGTGGAATTGGAACATATGATAGAAAATGGTATTCTGAAAGAAATAAAAACATAATGATGAGTATTATTTTGAAACCAAAAAAAGAATTAAAAATATTAGAAGATTTAACAGTTAAAATCGCATGCTGCATGAAAAATGTTATTTTTGATTTATATGGATATACACTTGAAATAAAATTTCCGAATGATTTATTATTAAATGGTAAGAAAATATGTGGAATATTAACGCGGAGCAAGAAGTAGTGGAAATAAGATACAATATTTAATAATAAGTTTAGGATTTAATGTTAATCAAGAAATATTTAATCAAGAAATAGTAAATACAGCAACTTCTCTAAAAAAAGAATTTGGAGAAAATTTTGATAGAGAAGAAATAATAATTAAGTTTATTGAAAATCTAGAAAAAGAAATAGAATATTAGAAGTTCTATTTCTTTTTTTGTTTCATATTAATTTAATAAAATATATTGTATTTATGAAAGGTATGTGATTTATAATGGAAAGTTATACTGCAAATGGAAATAAAACATTTTTAACAATTTTTAAAGGAGTTCTAATATCTTTAGCGATAAGTTTTCTATTACTTTTTATATTTTCACTAGTTCTTACTTATTCTAACATTCAAGATAATGTAATAAGCCCTGTAATAATAGTAGTAACAGCAATTAGTATATTAATTGGAAGTTCAATAAGTAATATTAAAATAAAGAAAAACGGATTGGTTAATGGTGGAATAATTGGAGGACTTTATATTGCCATTTTATATATCATTTCAAGTATTTTAAATTGGAATTTTGGGTTAGATATTAAATCTATAATTATGATAGCAGTGGGAATAGCATTCGGAATATTAGGTGGAATTATAGGAGTAAATAAAAAATAATATATAATATTAAGCTTTTTCAAAAAAATTTACTAAAACAGTTGATATTTTTTCCATTTTAAGATAAAATCTAATAGACTAATTTTATTTAAAATGGAGGAAAGAAAATGAAGAAAGTAAAAATACTTACAATGGTTTTAATTATTGTATTAATTTCAATTGTTGCATTTATTGGAGTATATTCACATGTACAAAACAGAATGGACAATAAAGTAAAAGGGTATGACTATGCTATGGACATAGAAGGTGGTCGTAACGTAACTTTTGAATTAAGTACAGGAACAAAAACTGTTATTAAAGATGCAGAAGGAAAAGAGGTATCTGATGCTGATAGTTTATCAGATGAAGAACTTGCTGAAAAAGGATATACAAAAGAAGAAAAACCTAATAATGAAGAGAGCGCTCTTACAGTAGAAAACTATAAAAAAACTAAAGAAATTATAGAAAATAGATTAAAAGAATCTGGAGTTAGACAATACGCTGTAAGATTAAATGAAGAAACCGGTGAAATAAATGTTGAAATAGAAGACAATGAAAACACAGATACAGTTTTAAGTAATATTACATCATCTGGAAAATTCGAAATCATAGATACACAAACACAAGAATTATTGATGGACAATAATGATATAGCAAATGCAAGAGTTATGTATGGAACAAGTAATTCATCATCTGTAACTTCTCAAAGAGGAACAAGTGTATATATGGAAATTGAATTAACTAGTGAAGGTAAAGCAAAATTAGAAAATATAACAAGTACTTATGTTGAGAAAGAAGAAAGTGAAGACACAAATACAACAGAAGAGAATACAACTAGTGAAACAAGCGAATCAGAAGGACAAGCCGAAGAAGCTAAAACAATTACAATGAAACTAAATGGACAAGAAATAACAACACAAGGATTTGAAGAACCAATTAAAACAGGTAAAATTCCTTTATCTATAGGTAGCGCTTCAACAGACAGTCAAACAATACAAGATAACGCTAAACAAGCAGCAAATACAGCTACTTTATTAAAAACAGGAGAATTACCATTAGTATATGAATCATCAAATAATACATATGTATATTCGGAAATTTTTGAAAATGAGAATAACAATATAGTATTATATGTTATTTTAGCAATTATAGTGGTTGGTCTAATTGTTTATATAATAAGATATAAAACACTAGGAGTTTTAGGAGCACTATCATATATTGGATTTGTAGCATTACTTTCATTAACAATTAGATATGCAAATGTTGTAATCTCTATAGATGGGATAATAGGAATAATTACGGCATGCATTTTAAATTATTGGTTAATCAATAGACTACTTAAATTATTTAAAGGTGAAAAAAGTATAGAAAAAGAAATTATTAATAAACAATTATTTAAAGAATATATTAGTTATTTGTCAGTAATAGTACCAGTTATTATTGCATCAATTGTATTTAGCCTTGTAAATTGGACTACAATTGCTAGTTTGGGAATGGTATTGTTCTGGGGAATTATTTTAATATTTATATACAATATTCTAATAACTAATAATTTATTAAAGATGAAAATGGACTAATAGGGAGGTATAAAGACTATGATAAAAAACATGTCAAAAAAATATAAAATTGTATTGGCTATACTTTTAATAATTATTGTCGTAGGAGCTATTATAACAGCTGTAACAGGATTAAACTTTGATTTAAAATACAGAAAAGCTAAAAAAGTAGAAATCTATTTAGAAAAGCAGTTTGAAACAAAAGACATTAAAGCAATTACAGATGAAGTTATTGGTAATGATGTTATAATACAAAAAGTAGAAGTATATAAAGATATGTTAAGGATAACTGCAGAAGAAATTACAGATGAACAAAAACAAAATATAGTTACTAAATTAAATGAAAAATATGGAACAGAATTAAAGGCGGAAAACATTACAATTGAAACTGTACCTCAAATGAGAGGAAGAGATATAATAAAACCTTATATAGTACCAGTATGTATAGTTCTTGTCTTAAGCGCTGTTTACAGTGCGATTCGCTATAGAAAACAAGGAAAATTAAAAGTGATTCTTATAACATTGTTTGTTCCTGCATTAGTTCAATTGGTTTATTTGAGTTTGCTTGCAATTACAAGGTTACCAGTTAACGAATTCACTATGCCAGTATCTATGTTTATTTATATAATTACTTTACTAGTGATAAACAGTAGATTTGAAAAAATTAAGCAACAAAATTAGTATATAACTTTATAAAAATTATTAATAAAAATGACATGTAATTATCTATAAATTTTAGATAATTACATGTCTATATTTTATTCTACTCTTCTATTTTGCCTATCATTTGTATTACACAATTTTTCATATTCTTTACATTTAATTTTATAATCCATTTGCATAGATAAATAACGATAATAGCTATAAGCTTGTTCATATTGCATAATAGGATTAAACATTGGATCTTTATAAAGTTCATTCATATCTACGCCATATGGTGATTGGTTAAAATCCGCATATGAAAAATTTGACGAGAAATCTTTATCCAATAAATAGACACCTCCTATAAATCCAAATTAAAAATTGGAAACATATTTATAAAAACATATGTATAAAGACTTGCTAATATTCCTTGTAATAGTTTCCCATAAACATATGGCTTAATAGATAGATCAGTTTTAGAAGTTATACTAAGTACTTGAAGTAAAATAGAAATTCCACCAAAACCTAATAAAAATGCAGTTAGTATAATATTAATTGAAAGTTTTTTGTTTGGAATATTTGCTATTTGATTAATTCCATTTGTTATTTCTAAAAAACCAGTTAGAATTGATTGTATAAATGATGTATCTATATGCAAAAAATTAAATATAGGTGTAAAAAATAAAGATACTGTATGTAAAACTCCACTGGTAGTTAAAATAGAAATAATTGCTGAAAACAAAACTACAAAGCCACCAATTAAAACTACAGTTTTAATTCCACTCATTATACTTTCAGAAAGCACTTCTCCTAAGTTAGAAATATTTACATAGTTATTTTTAAATTCATTTTTATTATTTTGAGGCATACTGCTGTATGTTTTTTTATTTCTTTTCCAAAATCTAAAGACAAATCCAACGCTAATACAAGCAAGTAGGTGAGTGATAAATAGTAAAATACCAATCATGCTATTTTGAAACATAGAAATGCCAACACTTCCAATAATAAATAATGGACCAGAATTATTCGTAAAACTAAGTAATCTTTCACATTCTTCTTTACTACAAATATTTTTTTCTCTAAAGTTACAAGCAATTTTTGCTCCAACTGGATAACCAGATATTATTCCCATTATAAATGCAAATGCACCTTCTCCACGAACATTAAAAAGTGGTCTCATAAAATTATTTAATAATATACCTAAATAATTAATTATATTTGTATGCATTAAAAGTTCTGTAGCGACAAAAAAAGGGAACAAAGAAGGAACAACTGAGTTTGCCCATAAAGATAGGCCAGATTTTACAGCAGGTAAGTTAGTTTTAGAAAATAGTAACAAACATATTGTAAATGCAAGAAAAAGTATAGCAAATATATTTTTTTTAAGTTTTATTACATAAAAATTTGTTTTTGCAAACATAAACAATGTCCTCCTAATTAATATATATGCGAAATATCAAATAGATATTATTTTATAGTAGACTTGATTTTTTTAGTAAAATATTATAGACTATTAGTAGTTGAAATTAACAATTTTTAAGGAGAAAATAATGCAATTCAAAGATATGAAAGAAATTTTACCATTAAATAATAAAATAAAAGTATATGCGTTTGTAGGGCCATCTGGAACAGGGAAAAGTTATAGAGCACAAATGGTTGCAGGAGAAAAAGATACACATTTTATTATAGATGATGGTTTATTAATAAAAGACAATGAAGTAGTAGCAGGAGAGTCTGCAAAAAAAGCATCAACTAAAGTTGCTACTGTTAAGCATGCACTTTTTTATGAAGAAGAGGAAAAACAAGAAATTATAAAAGCTATAAAAAAATATAAACCAAAAAGTATATTAATTCTTGGAACATCTGACGAAATGGTTAAAAAAATTGCAACAAATCTTGGACTTCCAGAAATATCTGAAACAACTTATATAACAGATGTTGCAACATCAGAAGAAATGGAAACCGCAAGAAGAATAAGGGTAACAGAAGGTAAACATGTAATACCTGTCCCAACATTTGAAATAAAAAAAGATTTTTCTGGCTATTTATTAGATCCATTACAAATATTTAAATCTAAAGGGAAGGGGAAAAAACCATATATTTCTGAAAAATCAATAATAAGGCCAACTTTTAGTTATATGGGAAATTTCACAATATCAGATTTAGTGTTTAGACAAATTTTAGAATATTTGGCTATTCAAACGCCAGCAATTTATAAAATATTAAAAACTAGAGTTGAAAACTATGGGGAAGGTGCTAAACTTTATGTAGAAGTTACAATTTTATATGGGTATAGTGTGACAGAAGGATTAAAGTCATTTCGAGAAAAAGCTAAAAAGGAAATTGAAAATCTAACAGCTATGAATGTTGTAGATTTAGAAATAGTTGCTAAAAATATATATGTGCCACAAAAAGAGGAGGAATAAAATATGTCATTTGTTGTAGCAATTGATGGACCAGCAGGTAGTGGAAAAGGAACAATTACAAAATTAGTTGGAGAAAAACTTGGACTTGTAGTTATAGACACAGGGGCCATGTATAGATGTGTTGCATTAAAAGCTATTAAAAACAATGTTAAACCAAATGAAATAGATAAAATAAAAAAGCTATTGGAAAATATCTCAGTTGAATTAGAAAGAAAAGATGGTAAACAAATTGTTTTATTAGATGGCATAGATGTATCTAAAGAAATTAGAACACCAGAAGTAGATAGTCAAGTTGGAGATTTTTCATCAATACAATGTATAAGAGATAAAATGACTCCATTACAAAGAAAAATGGGAGAGACACAAAATATAATTATGGATGGAAGAGATATTGGTACAGTTGTATTTCCAAATGCTGATGTTAAAATTTACTTAGATGCTTCTATAGAAGAATGTGCTAAAAGAAGATATAAACAGAATATTGAAAAAGGAATTAATATTAGCTATGAGGAAGTACTAGAAGTTATGAAAAAAAGACATAAAGAAGAAATTGAAAGAAAAGTAGTGCCTTTAAGAAAAGCGGATGATGCAATATATATTGATTCTACAAACATGACAATTGATGAAGTCGTAGATAAAGTTATACAAATTATTAAAAATAAACATTAAATGCACTATTCTAATTTAGTTATATATATTATTTTATCTCGTTCGTCCCAACTTCATAAGAATTTGTAATTGTCTTTCGCTACAGGCTTCAATCCAATAACAAATTATAATTTGTCGGTCCCCACACGAGCTCACTTCGAAAAATAATATATATAACTAAATTGAATGAGAGTAAAAGAAAGGAAATTTTTATGAAAGGTATAAAACAAGGATTTAGAAAAGTTGTAAAATGTATTGTACAAAAAGCCCTTTACTTTTGGTGTAAAGTCTATTATAGGGCAGAAGTTAAAGGACTAGAAAACATACCAAAAGAAGGTGCACTTATTTTTTGTGGAAACCATAGAAGTTATTTAGATCCACCATTAATAGTTTGCACAGCTACAAGAGAAATGAACTTCTTAGCTAAGAAAGAATTATACAAAAATAAATTTCTTGCCTTTTTAGGATGGGCATTCCAAGCAATACCTGTAAATAGAGATGCAAAAGATGTTAAAGCAATAAAAGAATCTTTAAAAATATTAAAAAGAGGAGATTGTATTGCACTATTTCCAGAAGG
>CANQEA010000006.1 GCA_947594095.1 uncultured Clostridia bacterium
GATTTAATTGAAAATATTGGCTCTGGTGTATTAAGAATTTTAGAAGCTTATGATAAAAGTTGTTTTAAATTTATGGATCATTTTTTAAGAGTTTCGTTTAAATATAAAGAAAATCCATTTGATTACGAAGAAAAAACCCACAAGAAAACCACTAAGAAAACCGACAAGAAAACCACTAAGAAAATTAAAATAAAACCACAAGAAAAAGATATTTTAAACTTCTGTAAAGAAGCTAAAACATTAAAAGAAATTACAAGTCATTTTGGATTTAAAGATATAGCAACTTTTAAGAAAAATTATATAAATCCTTTATTAGAAAAAAGAGAGTTACAGTTAACAATACCTAATCAACCTAAAAATAGAAATCAAAAATATATTGCTAATTCACATATTAAAAAACTCACTTGACATTTGTAAACAATCGTTTTGCAATTATGTCAAATCTAAAATAAAAAAAGGAGATGATAATAATGCATGATTTAGATAAAAATAATAAAACATTTGAAAATATAAAGCATATTGATGAAAATGGAGTTGAATTTTGGTATGCTAGAGAACTTATGAAAGTTTTAGAATATAATAAGTGGGAAAATTTTGAAAAAGTAATCAATAAAGCTAAAGATGCATGTGAAAATAGTGGTATTAGTGTATTGGAACATTTTCCTGACGTCAGGAAGTTGTCAAAACGTGCTAATAATGCTGAAATTGAAATTAAAGACTATAAATTAACTCGTTATGCTTGTTACTTAATAGCACAAAATGGAGATAGTAGGAAAAAAGTTATAGCTTTAGCACAAACATATTTCGCAGTTCAAACTAGAAGACAGGAAATAAGCGAAAAAGAGTATACTTCATTAACAGAAGATAAAAAGCTAGTTTTATTTTGAACTAACTTTTTCTTTCTTTACAAATAGGAAATATTATGTTATTATATATAGGAAAAGCGGTAGTATGCTTTCCAAAATTAAGGAAAGCATAACCTTCCTTAATTTTGAATTAATTAATCAAAAGAAAGGAGGGAAAAGCTATGAAAGGCAAAAAAAGATTGCAATTGGTAAATGAACGTGGTGCTTTGACTGGGCTTGGATTTTGGGTATGTATTTTTGTTCCCATACTATTATGGTCAATAATTATATGGGCTGGAATGACTAAAATAGGGCAATTCCAAACTCAGGAGGTATGTGTAGGACAAGAAATACGGATTTCGACGGATTCTAGCATTATGGATTCGTTAAAATTTCCAGCTCAACTATCTATATTAGACAAAACTGATAATTATATTAGTTTTGTTGCAAGAGAAGCTGGAACTTATCATATAGGTATTGATATGTATCCAAGATACTATATAAAAGCCAAAGAAGGTACCTACGACTCTTGTATCATTTTGCAAAATTATTCATACTTTTGGGTAACGGTCATTAGTCTTGGGTATATAGCGATATGCTTTTTAGGTATGATCATTAGCATATTCTTTATGTCCTGGATTACAGGTAAAAAACATCCAAAACAAGAATAAGCTCTTTCAAAAAATGACTTTAGCACTTGCTAAAGTCATTTTTATGTATAGAAAATGGTCGGGAAAAATTCTTTTTATTAAATTTTTAAATCATTTAAAATTTATTCAATATAATTATTTTTCTTTTTTCTTGATGGAATTAAAAACAACGCTCCTACTATTATTGGCAAATAAAAAGTATATAATCTCCAAAATAAAATAGACATATTTATTGTACCATTTTTAAATATAGAGTTAAACATTACCCAGAAGCCACCCTCTGCACCACCTCCAGAGCCAGGTGTTGGAATAAATGTCATAATTAATAGTAAAAATGCTTGTGCAGGTATTATTTGCCAAAAACTTACACCAGAATTTCCAAAAGCGCGATATACCATATATGTAATAGAGTAATAGAATAAACTTTGTAAAATTGCAATTACAAACATTTTAAAAACCATTAGTTTTTCGTCTTTCATTATTTTAAATTGTTCATTAAAATTTGTAATGCTTTTATCTAATTTTTCTATTGTTCTTTCTGGATTTTTTATTATTCTTATTTTTCCTAATAGTTTTATAATTGGAGTTGTAATCCACGTAATAAATTCTTTTTTTATGCCTGCTAGTATTACTACAATAATTGCTAGTATATTTACACCAAATCCAACTATTGCGACCCATAGAAAATCATTCATTAAACCTGCGAAAAAATCAAATTGTGAAATAATAACTACTAATGTAAAAACTACTAATGCTATTTGGGTTATTATAAATTTAAGTGCAAAAACAGACAAAGAATCACTTACACGTTTTCCGGTTTTAGTAAGTTCATATGCCTGCATAGGCTGTCCACCTGAAGAAAAAGGAGTAATGTTATTAAATAATTGACCTATCATTGCTGTTCTAAAAGATGTTGCAAATGTGTTATCTTTATATAATCTTTTTAATGGTATATGAATGTTCAATGCTTCACATATCCAGTGAAGTATTAAACATACTACTCCTGCTAACACCCATCTATAGTCAACATTGCTTAGTAAATATACAATATTATCTATACCATCTACTACAAGCATATATATAAACAAACCTACAAAAATTCCAATTATTAAAATAAAATTGAATATAGTTAGTTTTTTGTTTGGTTTTTTTATTTCTTCTTGTATATTTTCACTTTCAATTTCATTTACGTCCTTCTCTTCCATAAACGACCTCCAACTAATTCAAATTATACTTTATCTGTAATAAAAAATCAATACGTTTTTTATTAGAACATAAATAATATATGTGTATAAAGACAAAAAGTAATAAATAAAATTTCTAGTACATATTTTAAAATGTTTCTTTAAATATATACCGTAAATAAGGCTTTATATAGCTGTAAATGAGGCTTTAGATATTGACATTTACATAAAAATATGATAATATATTTTTATCAATAAACTAGTGCAAATAACTAGTATATTGTAGGATTTGGTGTTGTCTTAAAGACATGTGCAGACGCCAATATACCTTTAAAATAATTATTTTGGAGGGATTCTTATATGAAACCAATTTTTGAGTCATCTATACAGCAGGTAGAAACTGGATATCTCTTTTCTTGTCGTCGTCATAATGGCTATGAATATAATATCCAGGTAGATACTGAAGGCAATGTCACCATGGCTGATTATGGTAGCATTAACGGTTTATGTAGAGCAACACCGGAAGAAGAAAAGTTTGACAGAACCGTACAGATTGCAATGGAAGGAATACTGTCTGAAAACAAAGACGAATTTATTAAGATGAGAGATCATCTTAACGACAAATTCCGAAACATAGCAGAAAGCATAAGGTTAGAGAAAAAGTCAAATTATGACTTCTAATATGCTCATTATACTAAAAAGCTTCCGTCTGCACCGGAAGCTTTTTCTTTTAAATTTCATTTGAGTTTTCTTTATCTATTTGTTATTTCTTCTAGTTTTAGTAATTCTTCCCATCTAGAGTCAACTTCTTTTTGGAATTCTTCTATCATCCACTCATTTCCTGGTTTAAACATATGTTTAAATCTCTTTTGTGGTTTTAAGAATTCTTCAATTGGTAATTTTTTAGCTGGTTTATATGTTATATGGTAAACACCATTTTCTACTTCATATAAAGGCCAATAGCATGTTTCCACTGCTAATTTATTTATTTGCATTAAACTATCTGTTGGATATCCCCATCCTCTAGGACATGGTGCTAAAACATTTAAAAATGCTGGTCCTTCTGTATAAATTGCTTTTTCTGCCTTTTCATAAAGGTCTTTAAAGTTCATATATCCAATAGTCTGTGCAACATAAGGGATATGATGACTTTCCATGATTTTTGCTAAGTCTTTTCTAGATTGCATTTTTCCTGGAATTACTGTACCAGCAGGAGATGTTGTTGTATCTGCAAATTTTGGTGTTGCAGAAGAACGTTGAATTCCTGTGTTCATATATGCACCATTATCATAACATACATAAACCATATCATGACCACGTTCCATAGCTCCTGATAAACTTTGAAGTCCTATATCATATGTTCCACCATCTCCACCAAATGCGATAAATTTAGTGGTATTATTTATTTTTCCTTGTTTTTTCATAGATTGATATGCAGCTTCTGCACCTGAAAGTGTTGCTCCTGCACATTCAAATGCTGTATGAATAAATGAATCTGTCCAAGATGTGTAAGGATAAATAAATGTTGATACTTCCATACATCCAGTAGCACAAGCAACAACTGCATGGTCATCTTCTTTTAATGCTCTCATAACGTGTCTTGCAACAGGTGGTGCTCCACAACCTGCACACATTCTGTGTCCATATGTAAATCTTGATGGTTTGTTTGCAACTATTTCTTTTACATTATATGCCATTATTTATTATCCCCCTTTCTTAGTCCTAGATATCTATAAGGATTTTCTGCTTTACCAGATTTAACAATTTCTTGTAAATCTTTATATACACTTTCGATATCTTCTGCTTTTGTATCTCTTCCACCTATACCATAAATATAATTTACAGTAGGTACATTTTTTTGATTTACGTACATAGCACTTGTTACATCTTCAAATAAAGCTCCTCCTGCCCCATTTAATGAATCTGCTTTATCTAAAACAGCAACTGCTTTTAAGTGTGATAAACTTTCTGCAATTTCTTCTACTGGGAATGGTCTAAACATTCTAATTTTTAGAAGTCCTGCTTTAATTCCTTGACTTCTTAAATTATCTACTACAAATTTAGTAGTTCCAGCTGTTGAGTTCATACAAACAATAGCGATTTCTGCATCATCTAATTTGTATTCTTCAAAGAATCCATATTTTCTTCCTGTCATTTTTTCAAAGTCTTTTGAAACTTCTTCGATTACTTTTTTAGCATTTTTCATAGCTATTGCTTGTTGTGCTTTATGTTCAAATAAATATGCTTGAAGGTCTAATGGTCCTACTGCAATTGGTTCTTTATCATTTAATAAGTAATGTTCTGGTTTATAAGTTCCAACAAATTCTTTTACTTTATCATCTTCTACAAGTTCTATGTTTTCAATAGAATGAGAAGTAATAAATCCATCTTGACATACCATTAAAGGTAACATTACATCTTTGTGTTCTGCTATTCTGTGTGCCATTAGAGTATTATCATATGCTTCTTGGTTATTTTCAGAAAATAACATTATCCAACCTGCATCTCTTACTCCCATTGCATCTGAATGGTCACAATGGATATTTAATGGTCCTGATACTGCACGGTTTACTAAAGATAATACTATTGGTAGTCTTAAACTAGATGCAATATAAATCATTTCCCACATTAAAGATAATCCATTTGCAGAAGTCGCTGTCATTGCTCTTGCTCCTGCTGCTTCTGCTCCAATACATGCAGACATTGCACTATGTTCACTTTCTACTGCAACAAATTCTGTATCTACTGCTCCATTTGCTACAAATGTTGAAAAGTATTGTGGTATTTCAGTAGAAGGTGTAATTGGAAATGCTGCAACTACATCTGGATTAATTTGTTTCATGGCAATAGCTGCTGCTTCATTACCACTTAATCTTTCTCTAATTCCCATATTCTACACACCTTCTTCCTTCATTTCTATTGCTTTAAATGGACAAACTTTTGCACATACTCCACATCCTTTGCAATAGTCAAAATTAAAATCTTCTCTTTTCATTTCTTTATTTACTGGAATAGCATCATCTGGGCAAACTGGAAAACATAGTCCACATTGTTTACAATTTTCTTTTATAAATACTGGTCTTGCGCTTCTCCAATCCCCTGTTTTAAATTCTCTTGCATTTCCAGCTGTATAAATATCACCACCTGGAGTTAGTTCTTCCATTGTGGTTTTTGGATTTATTTTTGTCATATCTTTTTTACCTCCTTTAATGCTAATTCTAAAGCTTTCATGTTACCTTCGATTACTTCTGGTTTCTTTGCAAATTTGTGTTTGAAAGATCCTTTCATATCTTCTAGTAAAGCTTCGTCTGTCATAATTCCACTTACATGCACAATTGCTGCAAGCATAGGAGTATTTGGAAAATATCTTCCAAGTGCTTCTTCTGATATTTTTCTAGCATCAATGGTGTAAATATCACCATTATATCCTTTTAAAACGTTCCTTAAGTATTCTGGTGATTTTGTTGTATTAATTACAATTGCTCCACTTTCTTTTAATCCTGCTGTTACATCTACTGTTTCAAGAAGGGTATCATCAACTACTACAACATAATCTGGTTCATAAATATTGCTATGAATGGTAATTGGGTTACTACTAATTCTGTTATATGCAGTAATAGGAGCTCCCATTCTTTCTGGTCCATATTCAGGAAATCCTTGAATGTATTTTCCTGTGTTAAAAGCAGCGTCTGCCAATAACAATGATGCTGTTTTAGCACCTTGACCACCTCTACCGTGCCACCTAATTTCAATTAAATTATCCATTGTTTAGCATTCCTCCTTTTTCGTTTTATTTACGTTTTTAGTATATGCCTAAATGACAATATTGTCAAGAATGTTTTGAACTAAAAAAGATGTTTTTTGGGTCTGTTCAAAAAACATCAAAATTTTTAAGCTGAAGAGTTTTTATTCTTCATTTTCTTCATTTTCTTCATTTTTATCTTCTTCTTTTTCTTCTTTTTTGCTTTCTTTTGGCATAATTATATTTGTTGGCTTTTTATTTTTAGGAACTCCACCTTGATTAATATGTTCATATACTGGCGAAATGTCAAGATTTGTTCCATCTCCTGAAACAACTTCTAGTTCTTTATTATCTTCCATAAAAACATCCATCTCCTTTAATACTTGTATACAACTCATCTCTTACAATTTAATATTAGCATATTATTTTAAAAAATACAAGTACATTTTTATATTGTATTTTTAATTTTAATTTTTTTATGTAAAATAGTTGACAATTTTTTCCAAAGGTGTTAAACTATGTATGATTTAGTTTATCATTTTTAATTATCAATTTTTTATATCATAGTTTTTTAGAATATTTAATCTAAAAATCTCACTTATTCCTACCTAAAAGTATAAAATTATAAAATTATCAATATTTTTTTACAAAGTTACCCCCAAAAAGTATTCGATTAATAAGATTTTAACAATATATAAATTTACGATCGTTATATTTATCCATCAAATCCCTTATTCGATAATAAAACGGTTATGCAAATTTCCTACACATATTATAATAGGAAAATAACTTTTCCTATTATATAAATTTTGTATAGTTAAAAATGATAGCTAAATCAAATATAAATTAATGGAGGATTATAATTTGAAAAAGAAAAAAATAATTGCAGCAATAATGCTGTTTATAACATTACTATTAAATTTACAAAGTGTTGTATTCGCACAAAGTGGACCTAGCTCTGCATCAATAAAATTTTCTCACGAAACAGAAAGGCACTTACAATTTTGGGATACAAAACAAAATGCTTGGTCTGATGTAATTACAGAATATGTTGAATATGTTTATAATGGCGTTCATTACCCCGCCTATTGTGCAAATGTTGAAAAACAAGGAGTTAAAGACGGCATAGAATATGATGTTAATCTTATAGAACATATAAATGATAATAGAATTTGGCGTGTACTTAAAAATGGTTATCCATATCAAACACCTGCAACAATTGGAGTTGCAAATGAAGATGATGCATTTGTTGCAACTAAACACGCAATATATTCTGTTTTATATAATAGAGACGTAATGACATATTATCATTATCGAGATGGAGATACCAGAGGAGCTAATATTGTAAATGCTATAAATAAATTAACGAATATAGGAAAGACTGGGACTGAAACCCCATCTACTCCAATACTTAATGCAAACAAAATTGGCTCATTTAAACAAGATACTAATAAACCTGATTATTTCTCACAAGAGTATAGTGTATCTGCAGGTGTAAATATTAATAAATATTCTGTTTCTATTTCTAATATTCCGTCAGGAGCATTTGTTTCAGATTTATCAGGAAACTCTAAATCTAATTTTTCAAGTGGAGAACATTTTAAAATTTTAGTTCCAAAAAACAGTATTTCAGAAAATAAAAATATAAATATTTCATTAAATGGAGAATGTTTAACTTACCCAATGTTTTATGGCCATTCTCCAGACAGTAATACATATCAAGATTATTACTTAACTTTTAGTGAGTTTGGTGATGTTAGTGGTACAGCAAGCTTAAATATTAATTCTAATCAATCTACATTAAAGATTGTTAAATCTGATAAAGATACTAACAAACCTCTTTCTTCAGTAACTTTTAATATCAAATATAGTGATGGTACACAAATTGGTAATTTTACTACTGATTCACAAGGTATCATTCAAATTCCAAATTTAAAACCTGGTAAGGTAATTATAACTGAAACTAGTACTCAAAGTGAATATATCTTAGATTCTATTCCTAAAGAAGCTACTTTAAATTATAGTGAACTTACACAAGTTAAACTTACGAACGAACATAAAAAAGGAAATCTTAAGATTATAAAGGTAGATAAAGACGACCACAGTATTACATTGGATGGTGTGGAGTTTGAACTACGTGATTTAGAAGGTAATTTAGTTAAAAAATTAGTTACAAATTCTTATGGAATAGCAGAAGCAAAAGATCTTAATACTGGTGAATATATTTTAAAAGAAGTTAGTACTAAAAAAGAATATCAATTAACAATAGACCAAAATGTTACTATTGAATGGGATAAAACTATTGAATTAACTGTTGAAAATGAAAAAAGAAAAGGCCAAATTAGAGTTGTAAAAGTAGACAGCGAAAACAATGAAATCAAACTAGAAGGTGTCGAATTTCAAATCATTGATAAAGATGGAAATGTTGTTGAAACTATAAAAACCAATAGAAATGGTGAAGCAGTTACTTCTAAGTTGCCAATTGGTGATTATAAAATTAAAGAAATAAGTCTTGGTACAAATCTAGAATATATTTTAGATGATAAAGAAAAAACAATAACTATTGAAGAAAATAAAATAAATACAATTACAATTCAAAATAAACTTAAAAAAGGAAATCTAAAAATATTTAAAGTTGACTTAGATGATGAAACAATTCCTGTATCTGGTGTTGAATTTGAAATAACAGACTCTCGTGGAAATATCTATCATGCAACTTCTGATGAAAATGGAAATGTTTTTATTGAAAATATTCCAATTGGAAATGTTACAATAAAAGAATTAAAGACAAATGATATTTATGAGCTATCAAGCGAAACTTATTCTACTGAAATCAAATGGAACGAAACATCTTCTATTACAATTAAAAACGAAAAACTAAAAGGTCAAATAGAAGTTTATAAAACAGACTCTGAAAATAAAGAAATTAAAATAAAAGGTGTAGAATTTCAAGTTTTAAATTCAAATGGAGAAGTTGTTGAAACTATTGTAACAGATGAAAATGGATATGCAGTTACTTCTCGTTTGCCTATTGGAGAATATTATTTAAAAGAAGTTAAAACAGATGAAAAATATGTTTTAAGTGATGATGTAATAACTTCAATTATTGAAGCAAATAAAGTTACTAATTTAGAAATTGAGAATGATAAAATAAAAGGACAAATTAAAATAATAAAAACAAGTAAAGATGACAATGAATTAAATGGCCAGAAGGCAGGAAGCCCAATTGCAGATGTTGAATTTGAAATTTATGATTTAGATGGAAATTTAGTAGATAAAATTGTTACAGATGAGAACGGAATTGCTATTTCTAAAGAGTTGGAGTATGGAACTTATAAGATAAAAGAAATTAAAACAAATGAATTTTATTTGTTAAATTCTGAAGAATTTGAAGCTTCGATTACAAAAGATGGCGATATTGTAGAATTAAATATCCAAAATGAACCAAAGCCAGTTAAGAAGTTGCCTAAGACGGGATTTTAGTTTTATATTTTTTCCTCAAAAGTATTGACATTTTTTGAAAAATAGTATATACTATGTATATACTATTAAATAAAGGAGTTGATTTTAAATGACTACAACTATTCAAAAATGGGGCAATAGTCAAGGAATTAGAATACCAACGTCAATACTTAATTCTGCTGGATGGACTAAAAACGAACAAATTATTATTTTTGTTGATAATGACAAATTAATTATGGAAAAAGCTAGAAAAAAGAGAAAAAATATAAAAGAATTATTTAAAAATTATAAAGAAGATTATACACCAACAGAAATAGATTGGGGCAAAACTGAAGGAGACGAAATATGGTAAAACAAGGTACAATTATAAAAATAAATTTTAACCCACAAAAAGGTCATGAACAAGCAGGATATAGACCTGCGGTAGTAATAAGTAATAATATTTTCAACGAAAAATCAAAACTTTCTATTGTTTGTCCTATTACAAATACAAATAATTATTTTCCATTACATGTTCCATTAGATAATAGAACAAAAACGACTGGTGTAATATTGTGTGAACATATAAAAGCATTGGATTTAAATAGTAGAAATTATCAGGAAGTTGAAAAATTACCTAATGATTTACTTCAAGATGTTATTGATATTGTCTTTTCAGAAATAGAACAAATTGAATAATAATATTAAACCTAAGATTTTTATCGAATAAAAATCTTAGGTTTGTTTTTTCAAAAAATATTGTCTTTAAATTTTGATTGTGTTATTATATTATATAGAAAAAGTGATCATACTATAAGTATATAATTTTTTAGGAAAGGGTTGATATAAAATGACGTTTGATGCATGGAAAAACTTTAAAAGTGGAGATTGGCAAACAGAAATAAATGTTAGAGACTTTATTCAAAGAAATTATACTCCATATGAAGGAGATGACTCTTTTTTAGCAGGGCCTACAGAAAAAACAAAAAAATTATGGAATGAAGTTTTAGATTTGTATGAAAAAGAAAGAAACTCTAAAGGTTCTGTTTTAGATATTGATACAAAAACAATTTCAATGGTAAATAGTCATGAAGCAGGCTATATTGATAAAGATTTAGAGCAAATTGTTGGGCTTCAAACGGACAAGCCTTTAAAAAGAGCAATTATGCCTTTTGGCGGTATTAGAATTGTTGAAAAATCCTGTGAAGCATATGATAGAAAAGTAGATGAAGAAGTTGAAAACATATTTCATAATTATAGAAAGACACATAATGATGGAGTATTTAGTGTTTATACTCCTGATATTAGGCTAGCTAGAAGTTCTCATTTAATTACAGGTCTTCCTGATGGATATGGTCGTGGAAGAATTATCGGAGATTACAGACGTGTAGCTCTTTATGGAGTTGATGTGTTAATTGAAGCTAAAAATAAAGATTTAGAAGATTTAAATATCGACTGTTTTACTGAAGAAGTTATTAGAAAAAGAGAAGAAATTAGCGAACAAATTAAAGCATTAAATGATTTAAAAGCAATGGCTATGCGCTATGGCTTTGATATTTCTAAACCTGCAACAACTGCTAAAGAAGCAGTACAATGGTTATATTTTGGATATTTAGGAGCAATTAAAGACCAAAATGGTGCAGCTATGAGTATTGGTAGAAATACTACTTTCTTAGATATTTATTTTGAAAGGGATATAAAAGCAGGAATTTTAACAGAAGAAACTGCTCAAGAAATTATGGATCATTTTGTTATGAAATTAAGATTAGTTCGTTTCTTAAGAACTCCTGAATATAATGAACTATTTAGTGGAGATCCTGTGTGGGTAACAGAAAGTATTGGTGGAATGGGAATTGATGGAAGGACTTTAGTTACTAAAAATTCTTTTAGAGTTTTACACACACTTCAAAATTTAGGACCTGCACCAGAACCAAACTTAACTGTTTTATGGTCTACTAGATTACCTGAAGGATTTAAAAGATTTACAACAGGATTATCTATTAAAACATCTTCAATTCAGTATGAAAATGATGACTTGATGAGAATTACTCTTGGTGATGATTATGGAATAGCATGTTGTGTTTCTCCTATGAGAATAGGTAAACAAATGCAGTTCTTTGGAGCAAGAGCAAATCTTGCAAAAACTCTGTTATATGCAATTAATGGCGGTAGAGATGAAATGTCTGGAAAACAAGTAACTCCAAAATTTGAACCAATCACTTCTGAATATTTAGACTATGACGAAGTTATGGAAAAATTTGATCAAATGATGGAATATGTTGCTAAAATTTATATAAAAGCTTTAAATGCTATTCATTACATGCATGACAAATATTCTTATGAAGCAATTGAAATGGCACTTCATGACAGTGAAATTATAAGAACTATGGCATGTGGAATTGCTGGTCTTTCTGTTGTTGCCGATTCTTTATCTGCAATTAAATATGCTAAGGTAAAAGTAATAAGAGATGATACTGGACTTGCTACTAACTATGAAATTGAAGGAGACTTTCCTAAATACGGAAATGATGATGATAGAGTAGATTATATTGCTATTTCAATTGTAAAAACATTTATGAGTAAATTAAAGAAACATCAAACTTATAGAAACTCAAAACACACATTATCAATTCTTACAATTACTTCAAATGTTGTATATGGTAAAGCAACTGGTAACACTCCTGATGGAAGAAAAGCTGGCGAACCTTTTGGACCAGGTGCTAACCCACTTCATGGTAGAGATACAAATGGTGCTTTAGCTGTTATGAATTCTATTGCAAAACTTCCATTTGATAATGCAGAAGATGGTATTTCTTATACATTTTCAATCACACCAGGAACACTTGGAAAAGATGAAAATTCAAGAATAACTAATTTGGTTAACATGTTAGATGGATATTTTGCTCAAACAGGTCATCATATTAATGTTAATGTATTTGATAGAAGCTTACTACAAGATGCTATGGAACATCCTGAAAAATATCCTCAATTAACTATTAGAGTTTCTGGGTATGCTGTTAATTTCACAAAATTAACTAGAGAACAACAATTAGATGTAATTAATAGAACTATACATGAAAAAATTTAAGGAGGCAAACTTGTAATGAAGAACAATCAAAATGTAGAAGATATTGATTTAAATTATTATGCTAAAGTTCATTCTGTTGAATCTTTCGGTACTGTTGATGGACCTGGCATTAGATTTGTTCTTTTTTTACAAGGATGTCATCTTGAGTGCAAGTATTGCCACAATAGAGATACATGGAATATAAATAATGGTAGTTATAAATCATTAGATGAAATTTTTGATAAAATTATGCATTATAAAAATTATATATATCCCAATCGGTGGAGTTACTGTAACTGGCGGAGAACCTCTTTTGCAAGTTAAGTTTTTAATCCAATTGTTTACGAAACTAAAAGAAGAGAATATTCATACTTGTATTGATACTTCTCGGAATGGTTTCTTTAACAGATGATATAAAAAAAGTGCTTACTCTAACAGATTTAGTTTTACTAGATATAAAGCATATAGATGATGAAAAATGTAAAAAATTAGTTGGTTTTTCTAATAAAAAAGAATTAGAATTTGCTAAATATTTAAGTGATAATAATATTAAAATGTGGATTAGACAAGTTATAATTCCCACTCTTACAGATGATAAGCAAGATTTACTTAAATTAAAAGATTTTATATCAAAGTTAAAAACAGTTGAAAAAGTTGAACTTCTTCCATATCACAGTATGGGAAAATATAAATGGGAAAAACTTGGTGTGAAGTATGAATTAGAAAATATTCCAGATGCAACTGATGATGATATATTAAAAGCAAAAGAAATATTATTTGCCGAAGGCAAATAATATTTCTTTTTATTACATTCCAAGTAATTTTAATTCTACATTTTGCATTTTATATTTTCCATTTACTAAGTTAAATCCAACTAAAGTGTTTTCAAGTGTTTCTTCATTTTGTCTTAAATCAGTTGTAAAATACAATTTTATTTGTGGAATTTCTACTTGATTCATGACAATCTCCTTAAATGCTTCTGCAATTTGAACTTCATCCTCACATATAATAATTAATTGTGGAAGTGTGCTAAATCCTGAGTCTCCTGGAACATAGTTTTCGTAGAAGTCTTTATACAATCTCATTCTTTCAATTAATTTTGTCTGCCAGTTATCTTCTCTACGTATTGCTTCAAAGACAAATTGTATTGATTTATTATTTTTAGTTAATTTAACAGCTCCACCACTTGCTTTAAATGTCTTGCCTAGCATTTTTGCAGTAATTGCTGGTTTTACTATATAGCTATCAAATGCTTTTACTTTTCTTAAATATGCAATAATTGTTTGATTTCCAGCTAGTCTTTTTTTAATCATAGCAACTGGTTTTGTATTGTCAGATGGTTGCCATTTACATTCTATTTCCTTTGAGTTTAGTAAATATTTTCCCATTTTTTCTAGACAATAAATTCTATATATTCCTTTTCCTTCATCAGACGTGAAATAGTATCTTGTCAAAATTTTTGATTTAACAAGTTGGTCTAATTTATTATTTAATTTGTCTTGTGATTTAGGATCAATACCTTTAATTTGCAACATTTGATATATTTGTCTTGATGTAATAAATTCAAATTCATTTACTAAATCTAAAATTGCAAAATGAATCTCGTTTATATGTCCAATATCAATTTTATGTACAATTTGATTCATAGATACATATCCATCTTTGCCATCAAATGTTTTTATTTCACCTGGTCTAATTGCAAAAGGTGATACTTGTGCTTTAATTTGGTTATCTTCAACCATTTTAAAAATCCTCCTTAAATAATTAGTAATTTAATTTTCTTTTTGTTTTCATCAATCTTTTTGATATATACATCAACTTTTTGTCCATATTCTAAGCCTTCTTGGTATTCTGCCATTCCTACTAAATTTGGCTTTAATTCTATAAAAATACCATTTTTATTTTTTTCTACTTCTCTCACAATGCCTGAAACCTTTGTTTTTGGTTCAAACATTTTTGCATTTTCTTCCCATGTACCGAGTGTTTCTTTATATGATAAAACAAACCTTCCTGTCTCTTTATCTATATATTTTATCACAGTTTCCACTTTTTGTCCAATTTTTAGTCTTTCAGATGGCGATTTTATTCTTGCAACTGATAAATCTTTTATATGTACTAGCCCTATTTTTCCATCTCCAATATCAATAAAAGCTCCATATGGCTTAATATTTTTTACAATTCCGTGTTACTCTTTGACCTATTTCTAGCTTGTTTTCTGGTTCTTCTAGTTTATACTTTTGTATATTCATTTATTTCTCCTTTGTGCTATGTTTGTTACTATTATATATCTATATTTTATTTTTTTCAATATTTTTTCTTTACTATTTTGCCTCTATCAAGTCTTTTATTTCTTTTTGTTTTAAATATCTCCATTTTCCAAGAGGTACATCTTTAACATCTAGATTTCCAATCTTACTTCTATGAAGTGCTAACACCTTGTAACCTACTGATTCACACATTTTTCTTACTTGTCTGTTTTTGCCTTCATGTATTGTTATTTGAATTCTAGATATATTTTTCTCAATATCTATTTTTAAAATTTTAACTTTTGCTGGTCTTGTTTTATAGCTATTTTCATTGTTATCAATTTCTACACCTTTTTCTAATTTGTATATATCCTCTTTTGTTATTTGTCCTTTTATTGTTGCATTATATGTTTTTGGTATTTCATGTTTTGGATGTGTTATTTTATATACAAAATCTCCATCATTTGTAAGTATTAGCGCACCTGATGTGTACATATCTAATCTACCAACTGGCACTAATCTTTTATTTGTTTTTACTAAATCTAAGACACTATCTCTTCCAAATTGGTCTTTAGCAGTCGTTACATACCCTATTGGTTTATTAAGTAAAATATATACCATATCATTCGGCTGATATTCTACTTTTTTGTCTTGATAATATATTTCATCATTTTTAGGATCTACTTTTGTTCCAAGTTCTGTTACTATTTTTCCATTTACTTTTACTTGGCCTTGTAAAATAAATTCTTCACATTTTCTTCTTGATGCAATCCCCGCTTCTGCTAAAAACTTTTGTAATCTAATTTGTTCCAAAATTTTTCTCTCCTTACAAAGTATCTATAATTTCCTGAAAATATTCTGGAAGTGGAGCTTCCAAAAACATTTCTTTACCTGTTATTGGATGTCTAAATTTTAAACTTTTTGCATGTAAGCATTGCCCCACTACATTCCATTTATTTTTTCCATTTGAATAAGTTGTATCTCCCACAACTGGATAGCCAATATGTGATAAGTGTACTCTTATTTGATGTGTTCTTCCTGTTTCGATTTTTACTTCTAAAAGCGTGTGTTCATCAGATCTTTTTAAAACTTTAAAATGAGTAATTGCTTCTTTTCCGTTTTTATTTACTGCCATCTTTTTTCTGTCGCTTGTACTTCTGCCAATTGGCATATTTATTGTTGCTTCGTTTTCTTTTATTATTCCTCTTACTAAGGCAATATATGTTTTCTGTACTTCGTGATTTTTAATTTGCTCACTTAAATTTATATGTGCTTTGTCATTTTTTGCAACAAGTAAAATTCCTGATGTATCTTTATCTAGCCTATGCACGATTCCTGGTCTTAATTCTCCACCAATTCCTGATAAAGAGTCTTTACATCTTGCCATTAAACTATTTACTAAAGTTCCTTCTAAATTACCAACAGCAGGATGTACAACCATTCCCTTTGGTTTATTTACTACTATTATATCATCATCTTCATAAATAACATCTATTGGAATTTCTTCTGGTTTGATATTAGAAGGCTTTACTTCTTCTGGTTCAACTGTTATTTTATCGTTTTCTTGTACTTTATATGATTGTTTAACATTTTTTTCATTTACTTTAATTTTTCCTTCTTCTATCATTCTCTGTATCGATACTCTAGATAGCCCAATGTCAAGGTTTGCAAGGTAAGCATCTATCCTTTTACCTATATTTTCACTTTCTACTATATATTTTTCCAAAACATTTCTCCTTTTGGTTTTTAAATTACTATAATTACTGATTTGTCTCTGTGATAGTATTTTCTGTATTTGCACCTTCTTCAGTATTTATTTTTAATCTTTCATATACTACAAAGTATTTGTCTTTATATAATTGTTTATAATTTGGGTCATGTGTTTTTTCTATAATCATATTCATCTTTGAGTTTTCATAGCAGATTACATGTGTTATTCCATATTTGTTAAATGTATCTTCATAGAAATCTCCAATACTTGATACATTTATAAAGTCCATAAAGATGTCGTCTTCTCTGCCACTAAACTCTGGTGCATATAAATCTGCTCTAGAATCTATAAATACTGGTATACCTCTGAAAATCAAATAACTTCCGTAGTTATATTCATTATAAAATTTTGCTTTTCCTAAATCAACATTTTCTAATATCCAATTACTTGCTTCTATTGGATATGTGCTTTTACTTACAAATTTATCATTAAATTTATCTTTAGCTTGGTCATATCCCCATAATAAAATAACTACTGTTAAAATAATCATAACAACTATGTTTGATGACATTTTCTTTACTTTTTTTATTCCATCTTCTTTAAAATATATATTAACTAGTTGCATAAGTTGTCTATTAAATATGATAGAACCAATTAAAACAAACATTGTCATTTGTCTTCTAGAGGCTAAAGCTAAGTAACAAAGTCCTGATAGCATAAATAAATCACATAGCCTAATTTTTGATTTTGTAAATATCAATATTGAAAGTATGGCTACTATAACACATAACATTTCAGTTTCTTCAGTTATTGTCATAGGTAAATGTTCATTAATGTTTTCAGTAGTATTTCCTTCTAATGTTTTTACTAAATATGTATATGGTGTCGCACCAATAGGTGTTAAAAGTCCAGTTAAACCAGCAATTACGAAAACAATAATTAACCATTTAACAGCATCATTTCTAACTAATTTAATTTTGTATGGATTTTTAAGGTCTTCTTCTCTTTTTATTTTTATTTTGTCAACTTTTACTTTTATTTCTAATAACTTTGCTTCAAGTTTTGCCTTTTTTTCTAATTTCCCTTGTTTTTCGTATATCTTTATTTTGGTTTTTATTATAAATGTTTCAAGTTTTCTATAAATTATATTATCTGCACTAATTGCAACTAAGTATTCTGCAATATATGGTAAGTATAATACAAAATAAAATGGAAATACTGCTGCATGTAGATTAGCAATTAATAATGGAATAATTAATAATGGCGGTAAATATCTTTTCTTCTTTGTTTCTAAAAATCTTTCTATAAAGAAAATTGTTAATATAAATAAAATAAATGTAACTAATTGGGCTCTTGCTGCAATATATCCTCTAATTAAATAAATTGAACCTACTGTTATTATTAGTGATAACACTTTATTTTTTGCGAGTTTACAGTTAATAAAATATAAAGTTATACCTAAAATTGCAGTTAAAATACATGTCGTAATATATATTCCTGCAAATCCAAATGCAGAGTATATGTAATATGTTAATAAATCATATAACCAATGTGGATATGTATAGCCTAAGTTTTCATGCCATGAAAATGGATCTTGTCCATCTATTCCATATTGGTTTATATGCTCCCCTATTTTTATTGTGTAATATGTGTCATTTTGAAATGTAACAGGTGTTATTGCAACACAAAATACTGAAATTAATACAACAGCAAGTATTGTAAATATAATTTCACGATTTATTTTTTGCTTTTTATTCTCATTTTTTTCTTCCTTTTTCTCTATTTGTTTATTTTTTGTTAGTTTTTTATTTAGTTTCATAAAAGCCTCCAATTTTGTTTTTTTGTATTATACCACATCTTACTAATTTTTTCTATGATTTTATTATTTTTTAAAGTAATTTATAAGAAAAAATAATAAATCCCAAAATGCCAAATCTTCTTTAGCGTTTTGGGATTTATGAAATTTGACTTGAGCCAAAATTGTAATTTTTTTTAGCTATCTATACAGCCTGTTGGTTTTCTGTATCTACTTCATCCTTATTTTCTTCAGTAACTTCTAAGCTTCCAACCGAAACTTCGTAAGCTACTCTATTTTCTATAGTACCATCTTCATGTTTTTTCTCGTATGTTCTTGATTGTACTCTACCTATAACTTTTACTTGAGTTCCTACTTCAAGCTCTTGGCAGAATCTTGCATTTCTCCCCCATGCAATACATGGTATATAATCTGATTTATTATAAGCTCTATTTACGGCAAGCAATAAGTCTGATATTTCTCTTCCAAATGGAGTTTGACGGTAAATAGGCTTTTTACATATGTAACCTATTAATACAACTTCATTTGTTATAATGTCTTTTCTTACCATTTCATTTTCTTCTTCGTTTTCATTTTCTTCTAACTCAATTACGTCTTTTGCAAAAACTGTTAGAATTAATCTGTTCTTTTCATTTTCGTAAGCATTATAACTTCTGAATTGACCTTTTACTAATAATTTACGTCCTTCATTTAAAGTATCTTCTTTGATTAGTCTTTCTGATACTGTAATTGGTATAATATCAGCATTTCCACTTAAACGTGGTATTGAAATGTTAAAGATGTAAAATCTTTCTCCATATATTTCGTGACTAAATCTTTTTTCTCCTGTAACTTTTCCAACTAATGTTAAATAGTTGTTTTCTAAATAATTTGTATCCAATTCTTTTTCCTCCCTATCTTTTAATCTTTTTATCCGCCTACAAAACTTTATTTTGTAGAAGTTAATTTTTATTAAAATTAACTAATAGTATTTTTTTCTTTGTGCATATTGATTACAAGTATTATTATACAACATTTTTTTGGATTTGTCTACATAAAAAGTTAAATTTATTCAAAAAAGTTACTTTTTCCCTATATTTTTTCCATTATTTTCTTAGAATTTAGCAAAAGTATTATAACAATTACTAAAATTTCATATGTTTTTACTTTATTTTGTTCTGTAAAATCTATTCTCTTTTCACCAATTTCTAATATATTTCCTTCTATATCTTTAATATTTTGTTGTAAATAAATTATTATATGGTCATCTGTAATACTAGAAACAGTAAACATTGCTTTGTTATTTAGTCCATAGGTAACTATCTTTACTTCTTTACATGTGTTAAAATCTTCTTCATTATTTAAATCTGTATTTAGTAATATATACTTACAATTACCACATATTTTGTCTAATAGTTCTTTTCTTTCTTCTAACTTTTTAATATCACTATCTATTACTACAATATCAAATTTTATGTTTTTAATATTTTCTATACTTTGTAAGTTTATTCTTATAATATTCCATTTAGAACTGTACATACCATTTAACAAGTTTGACTTAATTATTTCAAAACTTTTATTTTCTGAAATTATACCAATAAATGACATCTCTACTCCTTTATTGGTATTGTTCCCATATTTGGTAAATCTATACATTATTTTGTATTTGAGTTCCATTTGCATTAATTGTGTAATTATCTTTATAAATTAAATCAGATACTGTCACAATTTCTAATCCTTTTTGTTTTATATTTTTAATTAAGCTATCTAGACTATCTGCAGTATGTTCTGTCCCATTGTGGCTAAGTATAATATCTCCTGGCTTTATTTTATCTTTTAATCTGTTCCACATTTCATCTCCAGTAAGACCAGTATAATCTAATGTGTCTAAGCTCCATTGAATACAATAATAGTTTTTATCTGTCGCTGCTTTAATTACTGTGTTATTATATTCGCCATAAGGTGCTCTATATATATTTGTTTTTTTGCCAGTTATTTTTTCTATTTTTTCATTACTTTTTTCAATTTCTTCTATGTTTTTTTCATAACTTAAGTTATTTACATGTGGATGTGTATCACTATGACTTGCTATTTCATGCCCTTCTTCATGTATCTTTTTTACTGCATCTGGATTCTTTTCTATCCAATCTCCTACCATAAAAAATGTTATTTTTACATCATTTTGTTTTAAGGTTTTTAATATGCTATCTATATCATCTGCATTCCAAGCACAATTCATTGTAAATGATACCTTTTTTTCTTCTGTTTGTACATTGTATATTGGAAGTAATTTTCCTTCTCTTGATGCCGTTTCTACTGTTTCTTTATTTTCATTAAATCCTGTTGCTATACAAAATAAAAAGATTACTGTTATAAATGATACTAAATATGCATATATTTTTTCTTTATTAAATACTAAAAACATAAATAAACCTCCATTTGATTTTAGTTTATATTTATTTTATTCTTAGCATCTATTTTTTATGATGAATTTTAGTCTTACATCTTCTATACAATAATAAAATAGACAGAAGTAATTAACTTCTGCCCTATTTTAATACTTTTTGATCTCGTCAAAAAAACATTATTTTAATATTCTTTTATAACGAATATATGCAAATATTCCTCCTGATGCTATAATTCCTGCTGCTATTAATAATATATGTGTGAAACCTGTTTTTGGAATTGACTTTTGAGCTACTGAACCATCTTTTCCTACACCCTTAAATAAATCTTCAATTGTCTTTCCACTTCCGTCATTTCCGCCACTGTTGCTTCCTCCATTATTTTGTCCTCCGTTGTTTCCTCCATTGCTTACACCGCCATTGCCGTTTCCACCATTGTTACTTGCTTTAGTTACTGTTACGCTAACTGTTGCTGTCTTTGTATTTCCACTTTTATCTGTTACTGTAACTGTAATTATTGCTGTTCCTTCTCCAACTGCTGTTATTTTTCCAGTGTTATCTACTGTTGCTACACTTTCTTTACTGCTTTTCCAAGATACTGTTTCTATATCAGCATCTGGTGGCGTTAATGTTAATTGTATAGAATTTGTTTCTCCAACCTTTAATGATAAACTACTACTGCTTAATTTTATACTATCTAATGGAACATATTCAACGTCTAGATCTTCTTCAGCTACTGTTACAGCACATGTTGCTGTTTTGTTTCCATCAACTGTTGTTACTGTGATTGTAGCTGTTCCTTTTGCTACTGCTGTTACTTTTCCAGTTTGATCTACTGTTGCCACACTTGTTGTATCACTTGACCATGTAACAGTTTTGTCATCTGCATCATTTGGAGTAACTGTTGCATTTAAAGTTTCCTGATCTCCTACTTTCAAATTGATAGTTGATTTATTTAAATTTATACTTGTTACATGTTTTTCTAATTCTTTTTGTTCTAATGTTAATGTTCCAAATATTGTTCCTTTTTCAAACTTAGCATTATAACCTTCTGGAAAGTCAAATGATGAAATTCCAGTAGTTGCGAATAAATCTTCTAGGCGTGTAGCATTTCTTCCACATATAATCCCATCATAAAAGTGGACTTTTGTTTTGCCAGTAATATCAAAAACACAAGTATTGTCATATCTCATAATTAAAGGGGTTTCTGCTATTTTTCCATCATTTGATCCCAAAAAAATGTCGACATTATTACCACTACATGCTCTGATCCTTCCTCTTATTTCACATTCAGACAAAGTGAATTTACAATTATGTATTCCACCCATAAATAAACCATCATATATTGCATATGGACTTTCAATAATAGCACTTTTATCTATTGATACTTCGCAGCAAGTTCCAAAATATATTCCATATCTTTTTCCATAAATATGTGTTCCATTTATCTCAAGTCCTAGCTTCTCATTATCAGCTTCACTTCCATCAAAAATATCTATAGCGATTCCACAAATATTATCATTATTTTTTATTCCTTCTGCTCTAATACTAATGTTACCAGTTCCGTTTGATTTATCACTTTCTATTTTTAATTTTCCTTTTCGTACATCTATTCCGTTACATCCTCTAATACTAGATATTGAACGTCCATTATTTTTAATTGTTAAATTACATGCTGTTACTAAAGCGTATGTGTCGTTAGCTTCATTTGTTTGTTTAATACTATGTCCATTCATATCTAAAATAATATTATCATTTACATTAGTAGGTGCTATACAAACACATGCGGAACAATCAACTTTACTGTAATATTTAGAATTTTTTTCTATGTTATTTAAAATTTTAATTGTATCTCCATCTTGTAAATTTTCAATTGCTTCTTCTATAGTTTCATAATATGTTTCATTTTGTGTTTCATCAGATGTTCTTATTATACTCGCTTCAGCAGCTACCAGAGTTGCTATTTTTTTATCTCCTTCTTCCGTATATTTGATCATGTAATTGTCTGGTATTATGTTTGCTCTAACAGAAAAATGTTCTTTCTTACTTTTTAGAATTCCATCATAAAAACTAAACTGACCAAAATTAGTTACTGCTCCATCTACTGAACTTTCACATATTATTACTGGAGAGTTTGTATTAACTGGTGTTTCATTATCTCCTATAGTTAAATTGCCTCTAAAATTATTATATACGTTTCCATGTAATTCTCCTCCAGTTATTACAGTCGTTCCTCCTTTATGATTGCTTTCTAGGTTTCCTCCATACCCAGGACTAAAAATAGAATATTTCTCTGCTATTATCTTTCCTCCTTCTACATTAATTGTCGTTCCTCCATAATTTGTATCTATATCTACAATTCCAAATCCTTTATTTTCAGCTTTTATTTGACCATCTTTAACATTAACATTAACTTCTGATGCTTCTAGCTCTTTCGCAAGAGCTATTGCTTTTCCTCCTTCAGCTGTTGCAGTTATATTACCCTTTTCAATTGTTAAATTACCTGAAATAACTTTTATTCCATTGGCCCCTGTAATAGTTCCTGTACTCTCTTCTTCTTTTGTATCAGTAATTGTTAAATCACTTGAAACTTCTAGTACATAATCACTATTAGATGTATTTTTTATTGTACATCCATTTAAATCTAAAGTAATTGTTTTATTAATTTCAACCTTATTGTTTAAATCATTCTCTTTTATTAATGATAAAGTATCTCCATTTTGTGCTTTTCTCAAAGCTGTAGGTATGTCATCAAAATAATTATCCTCTTTATCCTCTTCTTCTCCTCTTGGAAGAATTCTTACAAGTTTGTCTGGTTTTAGTATATTTCCTTTCATTTTTTCTGTTTTTGCACTATAAGTTACAATCTCTGTATTTGATTTATTTGAATTGTTTAAGGTAACAACTCCAACTACAAACACTAAAACTGCGACTAAAAGGAAAATAATTTTTCTTTTTGTTCTTTTTACTGCTTTCATAGTAACCTCCATAATTTAAACCGTTTTTTCTTTTGTATTAAAGTTTTGACAAGCTTCTAGAAAAAACTACATTTCTACTATTTTTATCTTACAATTTTTTATTTTCATAGTCAATAACATATATTTTAAGCTTTTATTTTTGGTTCATGAAACTACTATTTCCCTTGTAGTTTCAGATTGTTACGTTCATGTTATTTTTTCGTTACATTTTTGTTACAATATTCTTGACGAATACCGTCAACTATGCTAAAATAAGTAAGTGAGCATCAAAAATTATTATTATACAAATTGATTTTTACTACGGCCCGTTGGTCAAGCGGTTAAGACGCCACCCTCTCAAGGTGGAATCATGGGTTCAATTCCCGTACGGGTCACCACAAAAATTTCAAAAAAATCCCAGTGATTTCTCACTGGAACTTTTTATTTGTATTTTTAGAAATCTTTTTTACATTATAACTTTAATCTCATATATACTATTACTTCCATCAAGTTTAATGCTATTTTCTACTTCATCTCCATTTAGAAGTACTTTTTCTACACCTGTATTTTTACCATTTGGATTTTCTATCTCAATATTATAAATACTTTCTTTCCATCTATATTTTATTTTATAATTTTTCCAATCTTTTGGAATACATGGTTCTATTTTTATATAACCGTTTTCTATTTTTAAACCTAAAATATATTCTATTCCAACCTTATAATACCAACTGCTTGAACCTGTGTACCATGTCCAACCACCTCTACCCACTAAGTTTCCTGCACCATAAATATCTGCTGCTATACTATAAGGTTCTACTTTATACTTCTTTACTGCATCTTTTGTTCTACTATGCTCAATTGGATTTATCATTTTGTATAACTCTATTGCTTTATCTCCAAATCCTAAAATACTTTGTGCCATAATTACCCAAGTTGCAGCATGAGTGTATTGTAGTTATGGACATTTTTCTATTGCATCTGTTTAGCTCATTAATTTTGCTAAACTGCTTTTCTCTCATATTCTTTTTTAGCACATATAAATTTATTTAAGTTATTATTAACTTTCTGTAATGGCTTAAAGTTGAAATAAATATCAACTTGTTTATCACTATGAATTTCAATTTTTTCTATAAATTCTCTAATTATTTCTTTTGTTGGTTTTTCCATACTTAAAAATTCTTCTATCAAATTATCTAGTCTACTTTCATTTTCTGTTTTATAATTTTCGCAAGATATTTCTTTTTCAAGCTCTTTGATGTTTTGTTCATAACCTTTAATAGTTTCTTTTATTCTATTTGCATTTTTCATATATTCGTCAAGTGAAATAACCCCTGATAATCTGTCATCATACATTACTTCGATCTTTCTAGTTTCTTTTTCAATAGCTTCTTTAAAAGATTCCATTTTAGCTTTAATATTAATTTCTTGTTTTTGTTTCGATTTAGTTTGCTTTGCAATTTCTTCTAATCTTTTTGTATTGGTATATTCTTTGCAAACTTGTCTTAAAACTTCTATCACCTGTTCTTCAAAAACTTGATAATTAAAATTGTGTGGTGAACATACATCAAATTTCCCAAATCTTCCATATCTTTGACATCTACCATAGATATTTCCGTTTTTATCTGGACTTCTTATTCCAATATAACCTCCACAGTCATAACATCTAAGTAATCCTTTAAATAAATAATCATTTTGCACTACTCGTGAACCTTTAGTTGCCTCAATTACTTTTTTTGCTCTTTCAAAATCTTCTTTGCTAATTATAGCTTCATGCATATTTTCTACTTTTATCCAATCTTCTTCAGGTAAATTTATAAATTTCTTTGATTTAAAACTTACTTTTTTTCTCTTTCCTTGTATTACTGTTCCTGTATATATTTCGTTTGAAAGAATAAATCGTACTGTAGATTGTTGCCATAAACCATAAGAAACCGATTTTGCTCCTCTTTTTCTCTTGTTATAATCTGATGGAATTGGAATTTTCTTTTTAGATAAATAATCTGCAATTTGCATTGTACCAAACCCTGACAAATATTTTTCATATATCAGTTTTACAACCTTTGCTGCTTCTTCATCTATTATTAGATGGTATTTGTTTTCTGGATCTTTTTTATAGCCGATAAGGCGCTGTTCCCAGATATTCTCCAAGATTTCTTTTTGATTGCAATACACTATTTATCTTCTTTGATGTGTCTTTTGCATACATTTCATTTAATATAGATTTAAATGGCGCTATATCATTATTTGATGTATCATAAGCAGTATCTATATTATCCAAGATAGCTATAAATCTAACATTATGCTCTGGGAAGTAATCTTCAATATAGAGACCTGATTGCACATAATTTCTTCCAAGTCTTGATAAATCTTTAGTTACTACCATATTTATTTTTCCGTTTTCAATATCTGCTATCATTTTATTAAATCCTGGTCTATCAAAACTTGTACCACTTACACCATCATCAACATATTCTGATATAAAGTTTAATTTGTTTTCTTTGATATATTGCATTAGCAATGTTCTTTGGTTTCCAATGCTTTCGCTTTCTTGATATTTTTCTTTTTCTTCATCTTCTCTTGAAAGTCTAATATATATGCCTACTTTATATTCAATATTATTCATTATTGTATAGCTCACTTCTACCTCCTTTTTGCTATAAAAATATATGAGATAATATTGATACTCTTGTTTACAATTATATCATACTATCTCATTAAATGCCATTATTTTACTTTATTTTTTTCATACAATAATTTCCAAATGCTCTTTCTATTATTCTCTCTAATGTTTCTCCTTTTTCATTAAATATAATATTTATTTTAAAATCATTCTTTTTTTTATATTTTCTTCTTTCTATGTTTTCTCCCTGCATTACACTCACTCCTCTAATTATAAGTATTTCCAATTTTTGTATTTTTATTCTCTATGACGAATACCATATTGGCATCTGTCATGCATTTTACTACATATATTATTTTTTATTTTAAAATGGGTACATAAAAAGAAAAAAGGGTACAAAAAAAGAAGCTATAAAAGCTTCAATTTATAATTTATCAGTATGATTATCTTTCTAAATCTTTTACTTTATTATTTACAGTGTCATTGATTCTTTCTGCTGATTCTAATATTTTGGTATACCTTTTTTCAAGAATTGGTTTTAGATTAGATACATTTGTCTTTCTTTTATTAAAATCAAAAGCATAATTAGGATTATGTATAAATAAATCTTTTTGCACATCTATATATCCTAATATGTATATTGGTGGCAATCTTGCCATTTTAGTTGGATTACCATAGATATCTTTATAAATGCTAGAATATTGCCCCATTTCTTCAAGTACAATAGATGAACTATCATATGATTCAAAATACTTTGGCTCATATGTTTTAAGTAATTCATTTGGAATTGATATTATTACTACTTCTTTTTCTGATACATCAGATAAATCCTTAAGACTAATTAAATTATCTTCAAATTTCAATTCAAATTTACGAGCAGTAAAAGGAATACCTCTAGATGCATCTTGAATAATCAAGCCATTTGTTTGTATTTGAATTGCTTTAGCGCCTCTACCTTTGAAAATGGAATGTCCAGCAACATAATCCCCTTTTTGAATCATATATGTTATATACTTTACTAATTGAGAACTATTCAATGTTAGCACACCTTCCTTATATACTTAATTCTTATTTAGTATAACTTTAAACATAAAATAACTTACTATTTTTATACTATACTATCAAATTTTTTATTCAAAATGATTTACGCCATTTCTAAAAAAATCAAAGAAACTTAAAATAATTTCTTTGTTCCAATATCGTGGTAAAATCTTATGCCTAATATTCGCCAGCGTGGTGTTTTGACCCCCTTTTTGCTGTTTAGGAGAAATTCTCCTAAAACCTTTTTAAGCTCTCCGAGAGATTTATTCTTTATATTTTAAATCATTTTCTTTACACCAATTAATTGCTATTTCTTTATATTTTTCTTCTCTATAATTATACCAATCTTGAATTATATTCACTTCAAAGCAATAATCTTTAAATCTTCTAAAAGCGCCTTTTCCTTGTATTAATCTATATAAATTATTTCTTATTTCAAGATCATTTATTGTATCTATAAAATCAACCATTATTTGATACTCATTTATTTCATATTGTGTTGGAAGTATTATAGATTTTTCAAATAATTCGTCCAATTCATCTTCATTTAAATTTTCGTATTCTCCAATATTTGATAAGAAAATTTCATCTTTTTTTGGATTATAATAACAATCTATCTCATCATTTACCATTTCTAATCCTTCTATTATTTCAGATAAAGTAACCATATTCTTTTTCATTAATATCCATCTCCTAATAAAAATTTTGCATGTTCTTTGTAATTTTCTAATCTCATATTTATTTCTTCTAAATTTACATACTCCCTGTCATCATACCAATTTGTAAATCCACCATTAATCCAATCTTTCATTTCTTTATATCTTTCGTGTTTTTCATCTGCTAATATATCAAGTAGTTCCGCATATCCCCAAGGTCCACCACAATCTTCTGGTAAATCTGCCATTTTTGCTTTAATGCAAATAGGTTTAGTCAATTTTATATCTGTTTCAATTATTTTTTCTATTGTAATATCATGAATCCAATCATCTCCAAAATCATATGTATATTTCATTTTTTTATATTCTTTAAAATATTTATCTATTTTTTCTTTTGTTGAATTTTTTATTTCACAGTAGCCCCAACCATCTTCTAATTCGGGCAATTCTATAAATATCCCATTTTCGTGTAATGTTGCACCAATTTCAAAATTATACAAATGATATCCACACCAATCAAATGCAAGTTGTATAATAGCGTTTAATTCGTGAAAAGTTATTCCTTCGGGAATTTGTAATCTTCTCCATACAGGTGGATGTGTATCTCTAATACTTACTTTTATTTCATAATATTTATACTTTTTATTATTTGTTTTTTGTTCCATATATTATCCTCCTCACTATGGTTTTAAAGCTGTAATTGGTAGTACATAAATTCCATCTGGTCTTTTTACAACTGCATCATATAAACCACAAATTACACACATAAATTTAGGTTTAACTTCTGCCAATTCATAAAACCTTTTCAAACTTGCTACTGCTTCTTCTTCTTTATTTGCACCTAGTTTTATTTCTATTGCTCCATATTCTCCATCAGCAATCTCTACTATGCTATCAACTTCTACTCCAGTATCATTTTCTCTATAATGATATAATTTTGCTCCTATGCTTTCTGAATATATTTTCAAATCTCTTTCGCATAAAGCTTCAAAATATAATCCCATTGTTTCTAAATCATTTATCAATTTTTCTGGAGTAATATTTAAAATCGCACATCCTAGTGAAGGGTCTACAAAATGTCTTTTAGGATTTTTTCCTACATTTAATCTTGAACGTATTTTATACATAAAAGAATTTTGATTTTCAATTAAATGTAATCTATTTAATACATTTAGATAATCTGTAACTGTATTTCTGCTTATAGTAACATCTTTTTCTGTAACATTATCATCAATGTCTTTCATTAATACATTATTAGCAGAAATCGTACTTTCATTTCTTGCAAGAGACCTTAATAGCATTTCCATTTTTTGTTTATCTCTTTTTACTCCATCTATTTCTATTATATCTTTATCTAATACTGCTTGAATATAACTTCTAGCTATTTTCATAGCACCATTAACACTAATATTAATTGATTCTGGCCAACCACCTCTTACTATTAATTCTGCTAACCTCTTTAATTCTACTTTGTTTACTAATTTATTTTTCACTTTGTTTTCAAACAAATCTTTTAAAGAAACATCTCCACTAGAATCTCCTGACTCAAATAAAGACATAGTATACATCTTCATTTTACAAATTCTTCCTGCTCCAGAATGATGTATTTTATCACTTACCGGAACACTTGAACCAGTTAAAATATATTTCCCTTTTTCGTTATCTTGGTCGCATTTAAATCTTACAGCATCCCATATTGCAGGAACTTCTTGCCATTCATCAATAAGCTCTGGCTTATCTTTATCTAAAACTAGATTTACATCCATTTCTGCTAAATGTTTTTCTCTAAAATTATCTGCCGTATTATTTAAATATGTCACACTATTTGAATGATTTAAAGCTGTCCATGTTTTTCCACACCATTTTGGTCCTTCAATACTAATAGCGCCAAAAATCTCCAGATTTTCTTCTATTGCTTTATCTATTAATCTCGGCATGTAACCTTTTTTGGTTAATTTCATTAACTTCACCTCTTTTTTAGGATAACATATTTTTATATTTTTTTCAATATATTTTGTGCATTTTTTGTCTATTTTATTGTGCATTTTTTTAATAATATGTTGTGCATTTTTTGACTATATGTACATTTCATTACGAATTTTTTCCGTTTACGGAATTTTTTCGTAATTATTTTTAATGTTTGCCGTTCCACTTATCAGAGATTCGTACGCTTCGCTAGAATCTCTTGTTCCACGGCATAAGTTATCTGTAAAGCTCGTTCCTCGCTAACAGCTAACTTAAGAGTATCAATATTTTTTCTAAAGTATACAACTTCGCTACGCTCAGTTGCATAAGACATTTCTAACTCACTTCGTTCGAATAACTGTCTTAACAACAACACTCATGAGTGTATTGGCCACCATTTTCTCTAACACCTGGTAAATATGCTTTAATATAGCCTGGTTCTAAATTACTTTTTTCAAATGGTGGATCGAGTAATTTTATAATACCATTTTCCTTATCTATTAAATGATTTTCCAGACTTTCCATAGAAATATATTTTTTTTCATTATCTCCTGCATTTGATATTACGCTCCAACTTTGTGCAATACTATCTATTCTACATTCATCATTTTCAATACTTCCTAATACATTTCCATCATCCATATAAGCTCTTCTATACCATCTTCCATCCCAACCATTAGTGTTTAGTTTGCTTTTTAGTTCTTGCTTAATTTTTTCATATTTATTGGCTAATTCTAGATTCTCTCTTTCTTTACAAATTGGAATCCATCTATCTAAAATATTGTATAAGAAAAATCCGAGCCAAATGCTTTCTCCTTTTCCTTTATTTCCAACTGTGCTAAATCCGTCATTCCAATCTCCACTACCTATTTTAGGAAGACCATTTTTTCCAAAGTTTAAGCTCTTATCTATTGCTTTTATACAATGTTTATAAATACTTTCACTTACTTCTGATGTTAAATATTTATCATATTTTTCGTCTACACCTTCTTCTAGCACTTTTCCTTCTAAATAGCTAGTTTCTATATCTAATATTGATTTATCCCCTGTAAATTCTATATATTCCAAAGTAAGATATACAAGCCACAACAAATCATCTGTAAATCTTGTTCTAATACCTCTTGAACCTTCTTCATGCCACCAATGTTCTACATCTCCTTCGATAAATTGATGTTTGCTATGCTTAATTATTTGTTTTTTCATTATATCTGGATCTATATATTTAAGTCCTAAAGTGTCTTGAAGTTGGTCTCTAAATCCAAATGCTCCACCAGATTGATAATAACCGCTTCTACCTAATAACCTACTTTCAATTATTTGATAAGCCATCCAACCATTTAATAAGATATTATTTGACTCTATTGGAGTATATACTTGAAGTCTTCCTAAAAGTTCATTCCAATATCTTTTAACATTTTCAAGTTCTTGCTTACAGTTTTGAATTTTACTATATTTGTATGCTATATTTTTACAATCAACTATTGTATCTTCTGCACCTAGTACAATTGCAATTTCTTTTTGTTCAAACCCTTCTATTTCAACTTCTATTTCATATGCAATACAAGTATTTCTGCCTAAAGAATTTTCATTATTTAAAGCTACTTTTTTAATCCCATCTGGACTTTTAAGTCCACCTTTTCCTTGGAAAAACTTCTTATTTCCTGTATAACTATTTATTTTTTCACTAGATGATACATACATTTGGCATGGACTATCATCAAAATAATATAGATTTTTAGCACAAATAATATTATTATTTTTATCAAAATTAATATCAATGTTTGTATTTGTTTTTATCTCATCTTCCCCGATTACAGGTTTTATATAATAATATATTTTTAATTTCTTTTTAACTTGAGTGTTATTGCTTAAAGTTAGAATCCCTACTTTACAACTATCTTCTTTTGGAACAAATACCTCTAATTCTTGCAAAATGTCATCACTTTTATGAATATATTTACAATATCCAAATCCGAAAATTGCATTGTAATTTCTATCATCTGGCATAGAATTTAAGCCTAATGACCAAGTTTTTTTGTTTTTCATATCTTTTAGATATATAATTTCTGATGGAGTATCATATACTGGGCTATTTTCCCAACTAGATACCCTACTTAATCTACTATTTTTATACCAAGAATATCCTCCCATGCTTTCTGTTACAATTGTTCCGAACTTTTCATTTGCCATTATATGAGACCAAGCAGTTGGAAGTCTATTTTCTGTATTTACTTTTATTTTATATTCTTTTCCATCTTCAGAAAATGCTCCATATTCATTATAATATTTTAATTCATCATGATTTTCTAATATATCTATATCGTCATTTTTCTCTTCTACTATTATTTGAGATGTAGCATCTTCTCCTACATCTTTATAATTCTCAAGATAGTCATCTTCTAGTTCTTTTAAGCAATTTTCAATTCCACCTTTTTTGCTATCAATAGTTATGCTTGAAACAAATTCAAGTAAAGTAATATCTTGTTTTTCTATTTCACCTTTATTTAATACAAAAATTCCGCCTCTTATATTTTTCATATAAGCCATATGTGTATTCAATATAGCATTTTCTATTTCTTCTCTTACATAATTTTCATAGCTGTGTTTTTCTTCATCTAATATAACAATTTCACACTCTACGTTTTTGGTTTTGAAAAATTCATACGCTTTTAGCACTTCTTTAATCACATAGGAGTCATTTACATCTGTTATTTTAACCAAAATAATTGGCAAATCTCCTGAAATTCCATATTTCCATAATTCATTTTGAGAATAATCTCTTTTTGCTGCTTTTCTTCTCTGTTCTACTTTTGCAGGATTATCAAATATCATATATGAAAGCATTTTTTGGTAATTTTCTATTTCTTTCCCTTTTATTCTTAAATATCTACTTTCAGCTTCTACTCTTGCTTTTGCAAGCTCAAATTCTTCTTTTACATTTTCTGATAGCATATATTTTTCCATTTGTTTTAATAGTGCTTCTTTTTCATTATTAATTCCTATAATTAAATCAATTGATATTTCTTGTTTTGGCTTTATTTTTATTGTTCTTTTTAAAGAAACTATTGGTTCTGTAACTAATCCTATATTTTTTGAAAAAGGCAAAGAATTTTTAATAGCAATTGGTATTCCTAAATTTCCTCTTCCTATAAACTTTTCTTTATCAATTTCATATTCTAAATCCCCAATTGTTTCACTATTTGTGGATAATGTTGCACCCAAATAATATACAGGCATATTTTTATCTCTATTTTTTCTTTTTAATATTAGACAATTTGATTTTTCATCATAATCAAATACTAAAAACAAATTATTAAAGGCTGGATGAGAATAGTCTTGTTCCTTTGATGATAAAACTGGTTCAAAGTATGAAGAAAGTTCTAGCATTTCTTCATTATTTCCATTGTTTTCAATAGTAACCCTTCTAATTTCTACAGGTTCATTTGCAGCTATTGTTGTTTTAATTTTTGTTTTAATATTTCCATTTACTAACTCTTGGACTATTTTATCTGGCATAAAGCTAATTTGATAGTTTTGTTTATCATTATTTAATGAATAATTTGAACTCCACATTTCTTTTGTTCTTACATTTTTTATTGTGAAAAATATTCCTTGTGAATAATCACTAGTTGGTTTAAAACGGTTTATATAAATATTCTTATATTTACTTACACCTTCACCCTTTTGATTCATTGCAATTACATAGTCTTCATTTGAAATTACATTTCCTCTAATTAATCTTTCATCTATCTTCTTATACGTATTTTGTGTATAATTTTCATAATCTTTGTATTTTAGTTTTTCTACTTTTTCTTTGTTTTCTTTTGTTACTATTGATTTTTCTGGCATGGTTTCTTGCAATAATATACTTACTGCTTCTATTTCTGGATTTTGTAAAAATCTTTTACTTAAAATTAAATTATTATATAAATTATTAATTGAAAGAAGTATTAATCCTTGATGATGTGCCATATAAGTTTTAACGACACTTGCAGTTTTTCCTTTCTCTACTCTTTCTGGTGTAAAGTCTATTGATTCATATAAACCAAATTTACCTAATGCACCATATTGTTCTAATCTCTTTATATTTTCTAAAACTTGTTTTGGTTTATCTACTATTGCTAAAATAGAACCATAAGATGATACTACAGTTTCATCTCCAAGTCCTCTTTTTAGTCCAAGCCAAGGTATTCCAAATGCTTTATATTGATAATTTGCATGTAAATCTTTTTCATTAAATGCGGATTCAGATATACCCCATGGAATTCCTAATTTTTTGCTATATTCCATTTGACTCATAATCATAAATTTACAAGATTCATCAAGAAGACTTCCTTCATATTTTGGTATATTAATATTTGGCATTAAATATTCAAAAGCTGTTCCAGACCAAGATATTAACCCTTTATATTTATCCATTTTGGTTAAAGTTTTACTCAAACTATTCCAGTGTTTTACTGGTACATCTCTTTTGCTAATTGCAACTAAACTTGCTTGTCTTGCCTCAGATGCTAGTAAATCATAATATGAGTCAGTTAGTTTATTTTCTTCAATATTAAAACCAATAGAAAATATCTGATGCTCTTTACTATATAAAACAGAAAAATCTGTAGAGTTGATTAAATTTTCTACTATGTTTTTTAATTTCTGAATTTGTTTGATATCTATTTTTTCATCTTCTGGATAATTTATTAAGTTTTCTAAAAAAGTTTTTACAACATACATATATCCAATTAAATTACCACTATCTACTGTTGACACATATCTAGGAATAAGTGGCTTTTTTGTTTTTATTTCATACCAGTTGTATAAATGTCCATTCCACTTTTGAAGGCTTTCTACTGATAAAATTATATTATTTAATAGTTCGATTGTTTTATCTAATTTTATGAAATTTAAGTCATATGCAGATATAACCGCAAGCATTGAAAGCCCAATGTTTGTTGAAGATGTTCTATAAACTATTTTATTTTTTCTGTCTTCTTGATAATTATCAGGGATTAGAAAATTATTTTCTTCTGTTAAATATTTTTCAAAAAATTGCCATGTTTTATGACCTATATCTAAGATATATTTTCTTTCTTTTTCATTTAGTTTTTCAAGTGGAAGAGTCTCTTTTGATTCTTTACTAATGTACCACATAAATAGTGGTGCAACTGACCATAAAAACGCTAAAATAATAGCAAACGGATTATTAGTTAGTATTGCTATTCCAATTGTTATAACTCCTGCTAAAATGTTAACTGACATTTTGTTATAGTATGAAATTAAACTTGATTTTTCTTGTTTTTCTGCTTCTTCTGATGTAGTCCATTCAAGTAAGTTTTTGCGGGTTATAGTCATTCTATAAATTGTTTTTATAATTGATGACAACGATATATATGCTTTATATGGGAGAGTTGCTAAATGTAAAAATCCCCTGTAAAAACTACCTTCTATTCCTGCAATTTGGCTCGAAAATGTTTTTTGTTTTTTCTCTCCTTCTTTTCTATAAATAAAATCATTTAGTATTTCTAATAAAAATGGGAATATTGATATAACTACTAATAAAATAATTGTTGGATAAAAAGTTACTATATTAATTAGGCCTACTATTGTAACATAAATTAAAGAAAATAAAATAGATGCTTCTAGCAAACTTCTTCTTAAGTTGTCCATTATCTTGTATTTTGCAAGAAGACCTAATGGATTTTTAATCTTTTTTCTTATTCCGTCTTTTTGTAAATAAATATTTTTTCTAAGCCAAGGTGTAATTTGCCAATCTCCTCTAATCCATCTAGATAATCTTGTTATAAAACTATTATATTTTGTTGGATATCCATCCATTAGCAAAATGTCTGATACTAATCCACATCTTAAGTAATTTCCTTCTAGCAGATCATGACTTAAGACTGTGTTTTCTGGTATTGCATTATTTAATACTTTTGAGAATATTTCTAAATCATAAATTCCTTTTCCTGTAAAAATTCCTTCTTTAAAATTATCCTGATATAAATCTGATATTGCATTTGTATAACTATCGATTCCACCAGACCCTGCAAATATTTTTGTAAATAGTGTTTTTTGTTTTATAGTTAAATTTATACCTACTCTTGGTTGCATAATTCCATATCCATCTACTACAATATTTTTCTGTTCATCTAAAATAGGTCTATTTAAAATATGTGCCATAGCGCCTACAAGTTCAAATGCAGAATTTAAAATTAAGTCTGTATCTGCATCTAAAGTAATTACATATTTTATTTTAGGAATTTTATCTTTGTTTTTTTCTAATGTGTTTGCTTCAAATGGATCTTTAATATTTCCAAGCAAGTATTCATTAAACTGGTTTATCATTCCCCTTTTTCTTTCCCAGCCAAGATAACTTTGTTCTTTTGGGTTCCACTCTCTTTTTCTATATATAAAATTAAATATTGGAAATTGTTCTGATTTATATTTCTTATTTAATTTTTCTACTTGATTTAACCCTTCTAAAATTACTTCTTTGTCAAACTCTTCTTCTTTTTTTGAGCTTTCTGAGCAATCTCCAAGTAGTGTAAAATATAGGTTTTTAGATTTATTTGCTAGATAATATACTTCTAACTTTTTAAATAATTCTTGAACTTTTTCTTTTGATTTTATAATTGTTGGAATAATTACCATTGTACTATTTTCTTCATCAATTCCATTTAGAAAGTCTAACTTTGGAATTGGTTTTGGTTTTATTATTTTGCTTAAAATATATTGAATTAGCTGATTTGCAACTTCTGATGCAGGTAATAAAAATACAAAAAAGCTAATTAAATATATAGGAATATTGTCTATTTTGCTTGTAAATATTAATGTAATTGCTAATGATATTAAAATAGTTAAACTAGAAATCCCCAATATATATGCTTTTACCTTGTCTTTGTTTTTCATTTGCCTACTTGTTTTATATTGTAAAACATTATAAAGTGTATTTACACCATCATCTATTAAATAATATCCTATATGAGATTTTCTGCTTCCTTTTTCTTCTTTTTGTGCTATTTCTAAGATTTTTTTAGCAATATAAATTTCTGAAATTTTAGTTTTTTTAGATATTTCTTTTATTCTTGTTCTATAATATTCTTTTGTTGAACTATCCATTTTTTCGTAAACATCTGCTGGGTCTTTTCTTAAAAGTTCTTCTACGCCATTAATTTTTTCGAATATTTCTAAAAAGTTAATTCTTTGTACTTTTTTAATACTTGTTATACTATTTCCTATTGATACTTTCCTTACAGCTATATCAAAATGTTCTTTTTTTATTACTTCAGATACAGTACTTCCTGTCATTTCTACCGCTTCTTCTAATGCATTTAAATAACTAAATCCTTTTTTACCATATCTTTTTAGAATATATGACATATATTCAATAAATGAATACTTAAAGTTTCTTGCTATTTCTTTTTCTAGCCTATTCGTTGGTGGATATTTGAATTTTAATTCTGATTTAGGCTTGTTTTCAATTAATCTTTCTACAATATTTTCTGCTTTATATTTTTGTATCTGACTTTGATATATTTTTTCGCATATTTCTCTTATATTTCCTATAATTGCAATTTGTAAAAATATTCCTATATTCCATATTTCGTCCATACTTAAAGTCTTTTTTGTTTGATAACTAATTAAATATTCTTCTAAGTCATCTTTTTCAATTTTATTATCAGTAAATGCTACAATTTCAGATGCAAGTACATAAATCCTTGCAAATCCTGCATATTGTCCATTTGCAATTCCTACAAAATTTGTGTATTTTTTTACTGGTAATTCTTTTTGAATTTGCTTTACTACTTCTTCTATTACATAGAAGTTATCTAATAACCATTCCCCTGCTGGGTGTATACTAATTCCTAGTTTTAGATGTTCATTTAATAGAAAATATACTTCTTTTATTTTTTCAAAGTTTTCTATTAAGTTAGGTATTGGATATGTTTCTTTTTTTGATTTATTTGTTAAATTATGGTTTGATGCAATTTTTTCTAAATGCTGCTTAAGTTGGTATTTATCTAATATTGTACCATTTATTTTTAAAATTTTATTTGCTTTCAAAAAAATTCCACTCCTTGCTAATATGTTTTACACATATTGTTCGCAAAGTGTGGAAATTTTATACATTTGTTTTTATTATACTATAAGTTTTTTGTATTATCTTTCTTCATCTGGAATTGTATAATTCCAAAGTGTTTCATTTGTAATAGATTCCATTTTTAATTTACCATTTTTATCTACAGTAAATATACGATTTAGCATACCTTTTCCCATTTCAAATTCTTTTTTCAATCTATTCATTAAATTATTTCTATTTATATCTGAAGTTTCAATATTTTCTGCCATTTCTTTAAATTTATACATTTCCATTATATATTCATCAGTATCTGATGGAAGAATATGAGATGAGTTAGATGAGTGTGTTATACTACTATACTCTCTTATTTTTACTCTAGATGGTATGCGGTCTCCTTCTTTTTCTGTGTATCCTCTTTCGAAACTCAAATTTTCTTTATCTACTCCAAGAGCAGATGAAATTTTCTCTTCTAATGTATCTATTTGAAAGTCACTAATTTCTTTTGACATACTGATTAGTACAGAGTTAGGCAGGTTTTCTATATCATTAATTAAATATGATAATTCACTTGCTTCATTTAAAAGTTCGTCTGTTACACCAATTGTATTTTTATCATTCTTTGTAAGCATTGCTTCTGTAATGTCAATTGGGTATTTTTTATCTGAAATATTTTTATATATGGCTAAACCGGCAGCTGCAACTGCAAGTGATGTTGCTATAGCAGCAACTCTTGGTGCAATTTTTTTCTTTGGTTGCTTACGTTTTTTTAGAGTACCTTGAGGATGATATTCTTTAGGAATTCTGTAATTTACTGCTCTGTTTGCCATTTTATTTCTTTGCACATTTGCCTCTTTTAATTCTTTTTTTCTTCTTTTAGCTACTTCAGGATTTTTAACTTTTATTCGTCTTGGTTTTCTATTTGGACTATTTAAGTTTTTTGGTTTTTTTGTTTCCTCTTGCAACCTCCTCCTAAATTCATTTGCTCGATTCTTAGTAGTATCTGTTGTACGAATTTGTTTATACTTTCCATTATTAAAATCAACATCATATACTTTACCCATATATTATCCCTCCTTTGTAACTGTTCTATTATATTATACCATTTTTTTGTAAAAAACGCAAATTTTAAAAAACACCTTGAATTTAATTTCAAAGTGTTTTATTTTTATTTATTTTATATGGCTATATTTCCTTTTGGTTGCCATTCCTCCTCTTATATGTCTTTCTGCTTTGTTTTCATCTAGTATAACTCTAACTTCTTTAGCTAAACTTGGGTTAATCTTTACTAATCGCTCTGATACGTCTTTGTGTACTGTGCTTTTACTTATTCCAAATTTTTTGGCTGTACCTCTTACTGTATCTTTTGAATCTATTATATAATGTGCAAGTTCTGTTGCACGTTCTTCTATTGATATTTGTTTCATATAAAAACCCCCATATAGCAAATCTTTTTGTTTAATTGTATTCGCTATATTAGGGGATTAGAACTTTGGGATATTTTCTTCAATACTTTCATTCGTTTTGTATTGTGTATTTTTATGTTTTATTGCTATTTAATAAAATTTTTTTCATTTTTAACATTCCTCGTATTTATTTTTATATCATTTAATTTGTATTTTACCATATAAAACAATTTTTGACAACTTTGGGTTATTTCCTATTTTAGGTATAACATATCTGTTATAGAATTATATACTTAATATAAAAATGTCTATTCAAAAGAATAGACACAAAATTTATAATTTTTATTTTATTACCAGTCCCAACTTCACAACTGGATTTTTCTTTGCTAGAAAAACCTTCTTTATTTCAATATTTCCAGGAAAAACTTGTCCTTTTTGTTTACCGTTCTTTAGTGTTACATCCGTGTGTACTGATGCTACTGTTTGTATCTTAATTTTATTCAAATAAATCCAAAATATCTTCTTTCGACATTTTATTTATAAAAGTTTCTTCTGTCGAAAGCACATCTTTTGAAAGCTTTTCTTTTCTTTCTTGCATCTTATTTATTTTTTCTTCAATAGAATTATTAGTAATAAGTTTATACACTTGAACACTGTTTTTTTGTCCAATTCTATATGCTCTGTCTGTTGCTTGATTTTCACTTGATACATTCCACCAAGGATCATAATGAATTACAACATCTGCTGAAGTTAAATTAAGACCTGTTCCACCTGCTTTTAAAGAAATTAAGAATACTTTTACTAGTTCACTATTGTTAAATTCATCAACCATTTCAATTCTCTTGCTAACTGGTGTATTCCCTACTAACTTAAAGTACTTAATATCCAATTTATTTAATTCATCTTCTATTATTTCAAACATTGATGTATAACTTGAAAATAGCAATATTTTATGGTCAGACTCTATTGCATCTACTATTAAATCTAAACATTGTTTTAATTTTCCACTTCCGCCATCATAATTTTTAATAAATAAACTTGGATGACAACAAATTTGTCTTAATCTTGTTAGTAACATAAGGATTTTAAATTTACTTTTTTCAAAACTGTTATCATTTAATTCTTCTGCTACTTCTTTTCTAGTTTGAGCTAAATATGATAAATATATTTTTTCTTGCTCTTTTTCCATTTCATTTTTCATCACTGTTATGTTTTTTTCTGGCAACTCTGTTAAAACATCTTTTTTTACTCTTCTTAAAACAAATGGACTAATTAATTTTTTGAGTCTATTTAATGCTTCTTTATCTTCATATTTTAATATTGGTTCTTCAAATTTTTTCTTAAATTTGTTGTAATTATATAAATATCCTGGCATTATGAAATCAAATATAGACCAAAGTTCAGCTATTGAATTTTCTATTGGAGTACCAGTTAGTGCAAATTTCACTTCACCTTTTAAAGATTTAAGTGATGTTGCATTTTGAGTTAATGAATTTTTTATATATTGTGCTTCATCCGCTATTATATATTTAAAATCTTTATCTTCATAATTTTCGACATCTCTTTTTAGTAAATCATATGATGTAATAATTAAATCATACTCTTGATAAGTATTTAATTTTTTATTTCTTTCCTCTGCTGTTCCATTAATAATTAATACCTTTATTGAATCACACCATTTTTCAACTTCTGCCTTCCAGTTAAGCACCAATGTACTTGGACATACTACTATTGATGTTACTTTATTTTTTAATTTTAGTTCTGTATTTAATAATGCTATAATTTGTAAAGTTTTTCCTAGACCCATATCATCTGCTAAAATTCCACCAAATTTATACTTTTCTAGAGTTTTTAACCATCTATATCCTACCTTTTGATAATCTCTTAGCTTTTCTTCAAATTCTTTATCTATTTCAATATCATTTGAAATTTCGGAATTTCCTATTCTATCTATTAACTCTGTAAATTTTTCATTTTTTGATACATTTATTTGTTTTTTAGAATCTATTAATTTTTCTAAATATAAACTTCTATTTATTGGTAGATTAATTACTCCATTTGTTACCTTACTATAGTCTATGTCAAGTGTTTCTGACATCTCCTCTAATAAGTTTAAATCTTCATTATTAGTTAGATTAAGAAAATCTCCACTTTTTAATTTATAGTATTTTTTCTTAATAGTATAATTTTTTAAAATATCCTTTATTTCACTAATATCTATATTTATTTTTGAAATATCTAATTCTAATAGCCCATTATCTATCTTTATTCCTATATTTGAGATTTTAGGCTGTCTTATTTGCTTATTTTTAAATTTATCTGTTGCTAAAACTTCAAAGTCATTCATATATCCTTCAATTTTATGTAATAAAAATTCATAGATATCATCTGTATTTTTCATAATAAATTGTTTTCTTCCAGGTATAAGCTCAAATCCATCCATAAATATTCTTTTAATAACTTCTGTTTCGGCAGGCATATTTCTGACAATATTATGTTCTTTAACATATGTCTGATAAGTATTTTCCAGTATGTTAAATTCATAATCCTTATAACAAAATTTTAGTTCTAGCATAATATTACCTTTGTCATCAACATCTAATAAAATTTTTGATGCTAATTCACTTACAACTTCTACTTCTTTTGCTATTTCTTGTGGTAAATCGTCAGCTTTTATGTGTATTTTGGGCATAACAAATCTAGTAAAGTCATTTAATCTATCTTCTGGGATAAGTACATAATCATCATTTTTTAATATGTCAAATAATCTAACAAGATTTATATCTTTATCTTTTTTATATATTTTTTTATTATATACAATGTAAATATTTTTATCTGAATAGAATACAAGATAGTTAGAAATATTCATCCTTAATACATATTCTTCCGATACCTTTTCATGTTCAACGTCCCAATAATAATAATTATAGGTTTTTACTTTTTCTTTTTGAATATTGCATGTTATTTTTAATTCTTCTTCTGTAATATTACATAATTCAATCCCTTGTTTACCACTATATTCATAACAATGAAATAATACATTTTTATCTGGAAGCATATTAAAAAATTCATCTATTTTGTTACCTTTTATATACATTTCTTTTCCTATCACAGTCGACATATTATATCTGTCAAAGGTATCATAATATTTGAACATTTCTGCATATTCAATAATATAATCAAACAACCATCTTGAATCTTCACTAAAGTTTTCTCTTTTGGGAATAAATCTTAGTTGTTTTCCATAATATATTTCTGTTTCATTTTTATATGCATCATATAAGTTACTAATACTATTTAGAACATACATGCGATTTTCGCCTATTTTAAATGTTATGGTTAGAGTTTCGTTATCGTATTTTTCTAATGTGAATTCCAATTTTACATTAGTTGAAAGTTCTGATAATTTTACATTCTTCATTGTTTGAGTTTGATTATATAGCTCTAATACATCAAGTCTATCTGAATTTTCTATAAATTCATTACCAGTTTTATATAAATTTATCATATGGAGTCCATTATAATATTTTTGTTGATATTCATATTTTTTTCTTTCTTCTTCCTGTCTTCTTTTAATTTCTTCTAATCTCTTTTTCTCTTCTTCTTTCCTTTTGGCTTCCAGTTTTACTTTTCCTTCTGATGTACTTGCGTAATGTGGCTCTATTGCTTCCATAGAAGTAGCTATTATATGTTTACACAAATTTCCCTTGTAATAATCTTCACATGTACATCTACTTTTGTTAATCATATTTCCACATATTTCTAAGTATGTTGTATAAGTGTCATAATTTCCCTCAACAGATGCTTCTATAGTATAATTTTTTTCATCAATTTTATTAACTTTTTGTACTTTAACTAGTCCATTATTGTATATGCTGTTTCCTCTTCTATATCTAGCTGAATCATATCTTCTATTAAAATTGAGTGTTTTAAATTCTAAATCTATTACATCAATTATCATATTTTTTGGCTCCTTAATTACTATATATTAATCTAAAACATCTTTTGTGTAATTTATTTTTTTAAATTAGAAATGTTGCATATAATGGCACAGATTTTATATTATTTTCAAATCCAAAATTCTTGCTTGAAATT
>CANQEA010000007.1 GCA_947594095.1 uncultured Clostridia bacterium
CTTAAAATAGCTATTTCTTTTAACTTATCATCTAATGAATTAAACTTACCTGATTTTTGTAATTTTCTAATTGCTTCTATTTGTTCAACAGAAGCATTTATTGTTTTATTTAAATTTGCCGTTTCACAATTAACAAGTCTATTTACTTTCCCATTTATTTCTCTTTTAATTCTTATATCTTCAAATTTTAGTACAGCTCTATTTGCTCCAATAAGTGCTAAGAAATTTGATATATCTTCTCCTTCTTTTATATAAACAGAACATCTTTTATTTGTTTTTAAAGTCTTAATATTTAAATCATATTCTTTTAAAATTCCACAAATTTTTTCTAAATTATTAGTATTTTCTATAATTATTTCTAAATGATACTTATTTTCTGGATTATTTATAGAACCTGAACCCATAAATAGACCACGAATTAAGGCTTTCTTTTCTTCTTGATTATTACTTACTTCATTTAAATAAATATTATTATTTTCTATTTTTACAAAATCTATATTTTTTTTATTTACAGTTATATAAAAAATCTTTCCACTTACATCAATTTCGTGATTTATGTCTAAATTTGAAAGTAGCTTAGAAAAACGATTAATATTATAATCGCTTTCAGTAGAAAATTTTATTTTATTTTTTTCAATTGAGGTATTTCCAGAAATAAGATAACCAATTAATTCGTTCTTTACTAATTCTTTATTAGATAAATTACTATTTTTATTTAATTCTTGTTTAATATCTGACGAAAATGACATAGTATTCTTGTCCTCCTTAGTTATAAACTAATTGTATATATCTTTTCTATGTCCAACTTCTAATACTAGCACAACAACTTGTTTATCTATAATTTCACATATTACTCTATAATCTCCAATACGATATCTCCACTGTCCTGACTTATTTTCGACTAAACTTTTACCATGTATCCTTGGATTTTCAGATCCTTGAATATTCTTTTCCAACCAACCAATTATTAATGATGATATATGTTTATCCAGTTTTTTTAGTTGTCTTTTTGCTCTTTCTGAAAAAACTACATTATATTTCACTTATATTCCCAGCTCCTTTTTTACCTCATCCATTGTATATGTTTTAGGATTTTTATTATATTCTTTAATTGCTTTTTCATAACTTTCCAAATCATATTCATCTTCTATTTTTTCTAAAACAGCAACTCTTACTAAATCTGATAAAGATATATTATTAATTTTAGCATATGATTTTATTAATTCTGTATCTTTTTCACTTAATCTTACTGAAATAGTCATAATTATCAACTCCTCATATATTTATTGTACTACGTTGTATTACGTTTGTCAATATTATTATATTATTTTTAACAAAAAAACGTGATTTTATGTTGTTATTCAAAGATAATTATAAATTTTAAATTAAACATTGAAGTTTTGCATATTTTTCGTACTTGAAATATTTTTATCCAGATAATTTTGCAATTATTGCTCTATCATTATCATATAAATCTTTTATACATGTGATATTCGCGTATTTTCCATCTTCTTCTAAAAGAGATATTACATCTTCTTTTTGGTCATACCCAATTTCTAAACATAAATATCCATTATATTTAAGATATTCATAAGCATGTGCTATAATTTTTCTATAAAAATCTAATCCATCATATCCGCCATCTAAGGCAATATGTGGTTCATTTTGTACGTCATTATCTAATGTTTTTAATACATCTTTTTTAATATAAGGTGGATTAGATACTATTATATCATATTTTTCTTTTCCTAAACTTTCAAATAAATTTGATTTAACAAAAGTGATTTTATCTTCAACTTCATTTTTTTTGCTATTTAATTTTGCAATTTCTAATGCTTTAGCGCTTATATCTAATGCTGTGACATTACTATCTTTTACATATTTTGCAATAGATACTGCAATAATTCCACTTCCAGTACATAAATCTAAGAATTTTTTTGCATTTACTTTATTAGCAATTTTTATTGTTTCTTCTACTAAGCACTCTGTGTCTTGCCTTGGTATCAAAACATTCTCATCTACGTAGAAATTCATTTTCATAAATTCTTGTGAATGTGTTATATGTTGAAGAGGCATTCCTTTTATTATTTTTTTTATATTTGCTAAATATTTTTCTTCATCATCTTTTTTAATTACTTCATCGTCATGAACTAATAAATATTCTCTTGGTTTGTTTAATATATATTGCATTAATAATCTTGCTTTTATTTTTGGCTCATTTATATTATTCATTTTTAGTTCTAAACTTCCTTTTTCTAATAATTCTTTTAATTTCATAAAAAACACCTCCAATAATAAAAACAAATATCATTTTAATATATTTAGTCATTCTTAATATATAAATAATGGGGGCTTTGCGCCCCCAAGTAATACATTAATCATCAAACTTGTAGTTATTAATTAATGTAACAAGTTCTCCGAGAAGTTCACAAGTTACTGCTTTCTCTTCGGAGTAACCTTTGATGTCGCAAATCTCAAGGACTTCCGACAGTTCATATTTGCGATTTTTTAAATCGCAAATATGATAATTGCTTTGAGAATCTTTTTTTAGATTCTCTATATCTCTCTGTTGGTAACAGAGAAATTCTTGTACACTTTGGAGACTCTTTTCCATATTTTCTCCTTTTTGTCCCAGTCCTAATATAAATATTAGAACCCAACTAGCCCTGTCGACTAAGCAGAGCATAGCTGTACCTATGTTGTTCTTAATACATAAGTTAACATATTTTTATGTTTTTGTCAATGAATTTGATGAAATTACTTTATAAATTTGTTCTACTGTTCTCTGTTACTGGTATTCTAAACTTTTGACCCGGGAATATTAAATTTGGATTTGGAATTTGATTTAAATTCACAATTGATTGTACACTTACTCCAAAACGTCTTGCAATTCCACTTAAAGTATTTCCTCTCCTTACAGTATATACAACATGGCTAGTTTCATTTGTAACATTTCCATTTATATTTGAATTAGTAAAAATTCTAAATACCTGACCTGGGAAAATAAGGTTTGGGTTTTGAATTCCATTTACACTAGCAATTTGTTGAACTGTAGTTCCAAATCTTTGTGCAATTTCTGATAAAGTATCTCCTCTTACAACAGTATAAAGTATTTCTCTTGTATTGAAATTATCTGGTGGATTCTCAATTTGAGGAATATTTGAAGATTCATCAAGTAAAATATCTTCTGTAAATCTATTTCTATCTACATACCCATTAATTCCTGGAACAATTCCTGTACTTGTATATTGCACACCTTCCCATGTTTGCCAGCTAGTTTCTACATCACCTAGTGTTTCGTAATCCCCATAATATGCAAACCATAATGGATACCTTTCAGCTAATTGTCTATTAAACACATCTCTACTATTTGATAAATCACTATATACTATCATTTCCTTACCGGTTAGACTTTGTACTGTTTGTAAAAAGACTTCAGATATTTCATTTATTTCACTTGTAGTTATTCCATCTCTAAATTGTTCAAAATCCATTGCAAGTTTACAATCAGGTGTCTTTCCTGCAATTACTGATGAGAAAAATCTTGCTTCTTGCCTTGCATCTTCTACATTTGTTGCAGTTAAAAAATGATAAAACCCGACTCTTAATCCATTTTCCTTTGCTTTTTCATAATTATAATCAAAAAAAGGATCTTTAAAATTTGTTCCTTGACTTGCTTTTATGTACACAATATCTATTCCGCTATTTCTTACCCTGGAATAATCTATATATCCTTGCCAATTACTTACATCAATTCCTTCGAACCTTATCTCTCCGCTAGATGTAATTGCATATGATACTGATATTTGAAAAAATAATAATAGTACAAATGTAAATAGAATACTAATTGTCTTTCTCATAAAAAAACCTCCCTTATTCCATATTATATGGTATAAGAAAGGTTAAAGTGCTTAAAACACTAAACATAAATTAATCTGGTATTGTATTATAAAACATCATATTCTAATAATGTTACAGTTTTTACTTGTATATCTGAAAAATCATCTTTATCATTTTGCATTTTTAAAATATTAAATGTAGTTTTATTTTTAAGCTCTAATTTTAGCTTAGATGCATCTACTAATATTTTAGTTGATAAATCTTGGCCAACTGGTAATGTTTTATTTTGATTTTCGTAAAATACAATATTTGTATAACTTACTGCGTTAATTCCTCTTTTTAAGTTCATTTGATAGAAATAAATCTTGTCCCCATCTTCTTTAAGTGCTCCGTCCATTTCTGATTTTGGATTTAAGTCAAACACATTTATTTTCTTTCTATTTAATTTTCTATCATTTATTGCAAAATAGATTGGCAAATCATCTGGTAATACAACTTTTTTTAGAGCTTCTTCAATGTTTTTAACAGTATTCTGCAGACTTTCTTTATATGCTGATGATTTTGTACTTCTATTAATATCTAATATGTTAAATTTATTTCTTGGTAGTTCTCTATGTTTTTTATCTCCAATTTGAGATGTTTTTGTTATATCTTGTGCTATTCCACCAAAAATGTCAAACTCCTCATCTTCCATAAGAAGTTTTTCTTCTATTGCTTGTTTTTTCAAACTCTTTAAGTTTTGTTCTAAATCTTTAGGTGAAACATCTTCCATTTTTACTTTATTTAGTGAATCTATTACATCTGTTGTTGTCAAATAAATACTGTCTAACTGTTCTTTAGTTAATTTACTTCTTTGTAAATTATCCATAGTAGTTCCAAATTCTTCTAAATCTTCTTCATAATCAAAAACTTTTTTGATATTTTTAATTATATTTGTATCTTCTTTTTCTCCTTCAGTTAAACTTGCAACTTCATCTTTATTAGAATATTTCCAAAACTCGAAAATACTTTTTTTATGACTATCTATTTCGTCTATATATGCAGTAGCATTTTCAATTTTCTTTTTCATATTTTTGCTTTTTAACTTTAGAGCATTTATATCCATAATTAAATTTTTAAGAAATTCTTCATATTTACCATAATTTCTGTAAAATTCAATTAATTCTTCAATTGTATAATTTACTTTATTTTCTACATTTATTGTTTCGTCTATGTCTGTCTTTTTATTTTCATCATCTTTATCTTCTAGGTTTTGTATATCATCTTTATCTGTTTTTATTCTTTTCCCTTTTTTGTTATATTTAAAATAATATTTAAACTTACCAAAAAAAGTTTTTTTACATTCTAAAAATGTTGTTATTTGTTTTTCTTTTGCCAAATATTCTATTTCTTGATTTGATACTTCTTCTTTTAAATTTGATAATTTTTTTTCATTTTCTTTAATTGTATTTTTAATTATTTCTTGTTTTTCTATCCCTTGTAAATACTCTTTTGTTACCCATTTAGAAAGTTTATGATATTCTATTTTTTCTTTTCCAAAATAAAATTCTATACTTCCTTGTTGATTTATATTTGTTTTAAATTCAAAGTAATGAGGTAATTCTGTTTGCATTATATACATTGCTTTTAATAATTTATAAAATTGGCTAGCTTCTGTTCTATTATGTAAAACAACTTTATATGGACTTTTTATTTTTCCATATACTTGTGTTTCGCCTATTATTTCAATACTTAATTCATCATATTTATTTTGTACTTCATAAATTAAAGGCCAGTCTTTTGTAAATAACCACAAATAATTTTCTATATCTTCATATTCTTGTTTTTTTAAATATTGCCTTGTATAATCTAAGTTACATATAGGTACAAATATTTTTTCTGCTCTTTTAGGTTCTAATTGTTTTTTTAGCAAATAGAAAAATGTTGAATAGTCAGAATCTTCTGTTGGAACAAGCATAAAATATTGATCTGTATTTTCTGAATAATATATTTGCCATAAATAGTTCCCTTCAAATTTTACCTTAAATGGAATTTGTTCTTGTAATTTTTTTTGTTCTTCTTCTACTTTTTCAATATCTTCTATTTTAACCTGTCTTAGCATCTTTAAAAAAGTAGTGTATTTTATAATATTTTGCTCACTTTCATTGTCCAAATAATCCATTAGTGGGCTTGCTTTTTTATATTTTATATCTAATTCATCCAAACGATTTGCAGGTGTTATTAAAATTTGTATATCTTTTACTGGTATATATCTATATTGTTTATATTGTTTTTCATCATATTTTTTGTTTGGTTTGAATTCTAATGGTTTGAATCTTTTTATTTTAATTGGTATATTATATAAGTCTAAACCAATATATTCCAATTTCTGCGTCATATTATTAGATACTCGTCTTGCCAATTTTTATCCCCTTCCTAAAAGTTTGAAAATTCTCAAAACTTTTTATTACTTTTTATTTTATAATATCATAGAAATTTTTAAATTCGTATCCTTGTTCTCTTAGGTAACTTATAATTTGTGGTAATGCATCTGCTGTTACTTTTTTTGCTTGTGCATCATGAAGAAGTATTACTAGACTATTTCTATTTGCAGTTGTTGCCTTAATTCTATTCATTTCATACTCCACTGTAGGACTACTTGTCTCTGCATCTCCTGACAAGCTATTCCAGTCAACATATAAAATGTCATTTTGACTTAGTAGTTCTCTTGCTTGTGTTTTCACATCTACATATGGACCTCCTGGGAAACCTCCTGGAAACCTAAATAAATGCGAATTGTATTCTGGTACTCCAATTGCATTTTTAACTGCATCATTACATTGATTGAATTCATTTAACACATTTTGTGGTGTTTGATAAATTGAAGAATATTGATGTGAATATCCATGATTTGCAATATAATGCCCTTCTTCATAAATCTTTTTTACCATATCTGGCATTGCTTCTACTCTTGAACCAAGTACAAAAAATGTTGCTAGAACATTTTCTTGTTTTAATGTATTTAGTATAGTTTCTGTTACAGTAGATGGTCCATCATCAAATGTTAAAAATGCTCTTTTAGTTTCTGATTTATATATATTTTCCATGTTTTGTCTTCCAACTTCTGTAAGTTTTGGAATTTTCTTTTGCCTTTCTTCTTCGGCTTTTTTTAATGCCTCTTGTTTCTCCTTTTCTTCTTTTTCTTTTTGCTGTTTTTCTCTTTCTTCTTTTGCTTTAATTATTTCTTGTTCATATTGTTGTTGTTTCATACTCTCTTGAATTATGGCAATTGAATGTACTGCTATATAAGATAATGCAATAAGTATAATTAAGATTAAAATAACAATAATAACTTTTTCTTTATTTATATGACCATTATGCTTATTGTATCCTCTTCTATTTTTATAATTATTGTATATGCTATAATCATTATTAACTTGATAATAACTATTATTATCGTTAATCATTTTGATTCCCTCTTTTACTTCAATTATTATTTCATATTTTCTGGCAAATTATTTATCATTTTTTATTATATCACAATGATGTTTAAAAATATAGTATTATTTCAAAATAAATTAAAAAAAGTCCCTTGGGAACTTTTTTAATTTATTTTGAGTAATTTAAATATCTCTACAATAACAATTGGCGATAATATTAGTAGAATCAACTCCAAAACATTTTCCATTGGTAAAACTGGTATACTAAATATTGTTCTAAGTGCTGGGATTGCTAAAATTACAATCATAAGCATAGCTGATACAAAAACTGCTCCAAGTAAAGTTTTATTATTTAGTATTTTAGTTTTGAAAATAGACTTTTTATTATCTCTTACATTAAATACATGTACAAGTTCTGCAAGTGCTAGTGTAACAAATGCCATTGTTTGACCAACTTCTACTTTAGATTCATCAAGTGTTAATCCTTCTATTGGAGTAGTTGTTGTAGCTAATCCTATCATAAATGCTCCAAGTGTTAATAATCCAATCATCATTCCTTGGTATAAAATTCTCCAAGTCATTTCTTTAGTAAACACACCTTTACCAGGTTTTTCTGGTTTACGTTTCATTATATCTGAATTTGCAGGGTCAAACGCTAATGCTAATGCAGGAAGCGAATCTGTAACTAAATTTATCCATAATATGTGTATAGGAAGTAATATTTCTAAATGCGATATATCAGTTATTCCAAACCAACTTGCAAATAGTGGTGTTGCAAGTGTTGCAAGTAGCAAAACAACTATTTCTCCAATATTACTAGATAATAAGAATTGTATAACTTTTAAAATGTTATCATAAATACGTCTTCCTTCTTCAACTGCTGAAACAATAGTTGCGAAATTATCATCTGTTAATATAACATCTGCTGCTTCTTTTGCAACATCTGTTCCTACAACTCCCATCGCACAACCAATATCTGATGTTTTTAAAGCTGGACTGTCATTTACGCCATCACCTGTCATTGCAACAATTTCGCCATTTTTTTGCCAAGCTTTTACTATTCTAACTTTATGTTCTGGAGATACTCTTGCATATACAGAATATTTTCTAATATTTTTTTCTAGGTCTTCATCTGACATCTTTTCTAGTTCTTGACCTGTAATTGCTTCTTCTTCATTTTCAAGTATACCAAGTTTTTTAGCAATTGCAGTTGCAGTTATCTTGTGGTCACCTGTAATCATTACAGTTTTTATTCCAGCAGTCTTACATTTTTCAACTGCTTTTTTTGCTTCTTCTCTTGGAGGGTCTATCATACCTACTAAACCTACAAATGTTAAATCACTTTCAATGTTTTTCATGTCTTCATCTGTTGGTTTATGATCTATTTCTTTATAACCACATGCTAATACTCTTAGAGCTTCTTTTGCCATAAGTTCATTATGCTCTTTTATTGTTTTAGTGAATTCTTTTAAATCTTCTTTAACTTCTCCATCAAGCAAATAATTCTTACATTTACTTAATATTTCATCTACTCCACCTTTTGTATATACAATATATTTTCCATTTTCATCATTTATAGTTGTCATTAATTTTCTATCTGAATCAAATGGTACTTCATTTAAACGAGGCATTTGGTCATATACACTTGGGTTAAAATCTAATTTAAATGCCATATCTACTAATGCTGTTTCTGTAGGATCTCCTGTTAATGTTCCATCTTCTGAAACTTTTGTATCATTACAAAGCATATTTGCTAAGACTAATAATCTTATATCTTGCGATTGTTCTTTTTCTATTAATTCTTCTAAATCTTGTGTTTTTCCATGTATAAATATCTTTTGTACTGTCATTTTATTTTGAGTTAATGTTCCTGTCTTGTCTGAGCATATTACTGTCGCACTTCCTAATGTTTCAACAGCTGGAAGTCTTTTTACAATTGCATTTTTCTTAACCATTTTTTGAACACCAATTGCTAAAACAATTGTAGATACAGCAACTAATCCTTCAGGTATTGCTGCAACAGCTAAACTTACAGCAGTCATAAACATAGGTATAATTTCTTTTCCTTGTAATAATCCTATTAGGAATATAACTGCACAAATAACAATTGCTACAATTCCTAAAGTTTTTCCTAGTTTATTTAATTTTTGTTGAAGCGGTGTTTCTTGTTTTTCTGTTTGATTTATCATCCCTGCAATCTTGCCAACTTCTGTGTTCATTCCTGTTTCTACAACAATTCCTTTTCCTCTACCATATGTTACTAAGCTAGATGAAAATAACATGTTAAATCTATCGCCTAAACCAACTTCTTCGCCTTCTATTGCTTCTACGCTTTTGTCAACAGGTACAGATTCTCCAGTTAATGAACTTTCTTGTGATTTTAAGTTTACAGCTTCTATTATTCTTAAATCAGCAGGTATATAATCACCTGTGTCTAAAACTACAACATCACCTGGAACTAATTCTTTAGCAGGAATTACTGTTATTTGTCCATTTCTCATTACTTTTGCAGCATGGTCTGTTAATTTTTGCAAAGCCTCTAAAGATTTTTCTGCTTTAGATTCTTGTGCAACACCAATTACTGCATTTAGAATAACAACAATCATAATAATTATTGTGTCTGTTATTCCTTCTCCTTGAGCAATTCCAACTGCACCAGATACAATTGCTGCAATTATTAGTATAATAATTGAAAAGTCTTTAAATTGGTCTATGAATCTTTGAAGTAATGTTTTTTTCTTAGCTTGTTGTAATTCATTTAGCCCATATTTACTTTTCTTTTCTTCTACCTGTTTATCAGTTAATCCACCTTTTAAATTGGTTTCTAAGTCTTTTTCTACTTGATTTACGCTTTTGCTATACCACTTGATTGATTCCAATAAAAATCACCTCTATATATTATCTTCTACATTTTTATATGCATTAAATTATATTTTTATACTTGGTCTTTCTTTAATAACTTATTTTATTTCATTTATTTCTTTTTCTCCATTGTATTCATTTACTAAATACAATGGTCTATTTTTAGTTTCTTTAAATATTCTACCTAGATATTCTCCAACAATTCCAAATAGTAATATTTGGATTCCTGAGAAAAACAATATAAGTAGAATAATTGCTTGATATGCTTGTATTGCTTCATGCACTACAAAACTTTTTGCAATTACATATACAAAATATACAAACAAAACTATAAATGTAGGAATTGCAATAAAAGTAGATAATCTAAGTGGTGATGTTGTAAATGATGTAATACCATCAATTGCTAAATCTATTAATTTAATGTAATTCCATTTTGTAGTTCCAGCAACTCTTGGTTCTCTATCATATAAAACTTCTTTTTTCTTATATCCAATCCAGCTAAACATACTTTTTGTATTTCTTTGAGATTCACGAAGTTTCTTAAGAGCATTTACACATCTTCTATCAAGTAATCTAAAATCTCCAGTATCTCTTTGAATTTCAACCTTTGTTAGATGTTGTAATACTTTATAATACATTTTTGATGTAAATTTTTTAAGCCAGCTTTCGCCTTTTCTGCTTCTTCTTCTAGCATATACGTCATCATAGCCTTCTTCCCAATATTTTACAAGCTCTGGAATTAATTCTGGTGGATCTTGCAAGTCTGCATCCATAAATATAACACAATCCCCTGTTGCATAATCTAGGCCTGCAATCATTGCAATTTCCTTTCCAAAATTTCTAGAAAAATCTACATAACATATTCTATTATCTTGATCTCTTAATAATTTAATTATTTCGAGTGTTTTATCCTTGCTGCCATCATTTACAAAAAGTATTTCAAATTCATAATTACTCATTTCTTCCATTAGTTTTTGTAATCTTGCATAAAGTAGAGGCAAGGATTCTTCTTCGTTATAAGATGGTATAATTATAGTTATTTTTTTCATTTATAATCACATTCCTTCCTATGACTTGAGCATACTATATAAATATATTTTGATTGAACTTTTATAGTATTATTGCATATTTTGTATAGTTAAATCTAAAATTTCTTCATTTGATAATTTATTATTTTTATTTGTTGTAATTTCTATGATTTTATTATCTTCGTTTTCATAAACATCTACTGCTTGGTATGGGTCCATTTGTTCAAAAGGATATTCTACAATTTCTCCTGATATCTCATCTCTTATATATGATGCTCCATTTATATCAATTATATATAATTTATTTGATTGTATAGCATTATCTAATTTTTGAGTATTGCTACTATATCCTTGATCTTTTATCAAATACCCTTTTTCATTTATTGTATAACTTTCTATACCATCCTCTTTTAATAAATTTAGAAACTTATCTCTAGAATTTTCTGAAATCCATATTCCATTTTCATTTGGTCTATTATTTAATAATTTTTCTATTTCATCGTCTTGTGGCTTACTTTCCTTTAAGATTCCAGCAAGGGCAGTATCAAATTGAATATTTGGTCTTACTTGAATAATTTGTCTTCCATCATATTCTTCTTCTACTTGATAAATATTTGTATTTCCAGTTGCATTTATTTTATTTTTTATTTCCTCTATTACATTTTCATCATATTTTACACCATTTCCTATATCATTACCTTCATCCTTATTATTTGCAATATTAAAAGCATTTTGAAATACGAAAAATAAAATAACTCCAATAAGTATTATCCCTAATATAATAATGACCTTTTTTTTCATAGATTTTAATTCTCCCTTAACATTTGCATTGTAGCATTAATAAATTTTTGTGGGTAATTCCAATTTACAGTTTGGTCATGTCCCCATACTTGAGGAAGTTCAACTAAAACCGACCTTGTATTACTCAATGTTCTTGCCCAATTAACAAAATATCCTGAACCATATGAATAAATGTGGTTTGGTAAACCAAATTGATTTCTATAATATGCACCTAAACCATAATCTCCAATAGTTTCATTAAGCCATCCGTGAATGTCAATTACAATATTTTTGCTTCCCTGATGATTTAAAATAAAATCTCTTAAATCTCTTGCTTCATATGCTTGGAATGCTTCTGTTCCATTATAATTTCTACTACTTGTTTCTCTTTTATATCCAACAGACCAGTTTCTATTCATATCAATTCCTCGGTTTCCTGGTGCCATACTATATAATGTATTTCTACCTGGTCCATTATTTGTCCATCCATAATTTTGCCCATCTGGATTTAAACATGGGAAAATATAAATTGTCCAATTATTTATTATAGAACTATCTAAATTATTTTTTAAATAATTTTTAAATTCTTCAGCAATAAATGTTAACTCTGCTCCATCATGATTATACGAATCTTCAAATCCATGTATAGAAAATCCTGTAAAAAGTTTTTTAGAACCTTTTCCAAATTTATAGTATTTTAAATTCGTTCCATTATAATCTCCTTTTACAGCTAACCCAGATCTTCCATATGTTCCTTCCTCAAAATAATTTCTTTGCCCTGTTACAAATCTGAATTTTTGAGCATTTGTTCCATTTGGAGAACATGTCCAAATATTTTGTCCATTTATGTCTTTACCATCATACACATCTAATGCTTTACCATTTGCTTTGCATATTAGTGTATAATATCCTTCTCCTGCTTCTTTTATTTGCCATTGTTGATTACTTTCTCCGATATAGTCTGATTGATATACATTACTAGATTGCATATCTACAGTTAGGGCTTTATTTGAATGTTTTGCCGTTATTTTATATGTGTCTGTTGTAAGTGCCTCTAGTTTAAATTTTTGTTGGTCAACATTGTCTGCTGTATATAACTGAATGTTTGCTTTATTTTCTTTAGACGCAGAAACGACATCTAATATCATATTTTCGTTTAATTTTGTTTCTATTTCATAAGTATTATTGTTAATAATATTAACAGGAATGAATTTGAATTTTTGAGCATCAACGCCTTTATCATAATGCAATTGAATATTTGTACCATTTACATTTATATTAGAATTTTCAACATCTAAACAAAGACCATTCGCTTTTGAAATAATAGTATAATATCCATCTTCATTTGCTTTTAAATACCAACATTGATTGTCAGTACTATTCCATTCACATTGACTAATATTAGCACAAAAATTTGAATTACCATCATACACATCTAAAACTTTTGCAGAATGAACAGCTGTTATTCTATAACAATTAGTGTTTGGTATTTTTGTCACATGGAACTTTTGCTGTTGTACTACATTATTTGCATAAATTTGCACATTTGCAAAATTATTATAGCCCCCATTAACTACATCTAATACTTTATTACTTTTTAATTGTATTTGATATACACCGTCTTGTAAACTTTGCACAATATTTTGTTTAGGCGTCTCATTTACAAAAATAAATATTTGTGAATTTGAATTAGTTTCTTCTTTTAATTGTAAATTTTGACCATTTTGAGCATAAGACTTTCCTAAATCTATAAATAAAGATCCACATTTAGATACAATACTATAAAGATTTTTTCCTTGTTCTTTTAATATCCATTTTTGTGTATCTAAATTTTTGTCATCCTCCTGTGTTATCTGACTTCCTATTCTTGGGCTTTCGCTTTCAACAGTTAAAACCTTTTTAGAATTTTTTGATCTTATTTTGTAAAATCCATTTTCTACATATTCAATTTCAAATTTTTGTTGCAATACTTGTTTTGTATTATCCCAAACTTGAATAATACCACCATTTTGCATAGATGCTGATTCTACATCAAAAACTTTTTTATTATCTACAGTACTAATTATTCTATATGTTCCATCTTCTGCAGATTTTGTCCCTTTTATTTCATATGGTTCAAATTTAAATTTTTGCGCACTTGATTTTGTTTCTGTATATACCCTAATATTTGCTCCATTTTTAGCAGTTGTACTATTTACATCTAAAAATAAGCCATTTTTCTTTGAAATAATATAGAAATATCCGTCACCTGATTCTTTTATTACCCATTTTTGCGCATCAGTTCCATTTGATGTATGTTGCCATACGTTTGTACCTGGTTGCATTCCTCCATTCGCCACATCTAAAACCTTGCCTGAGTGTATTGCCATAATTGTATAAAATCCATCTCCCAAGTAAGTTATTTTATATCTTTGTTGGGGAACTCCTGTATATTCATATAGTTGCACATTTGCCTCTGCTTTTGTAGAACCACCCGTTATATCTATAACATATTTGTCATTAAGAGCAGAGCGAATCACATAATTTCCATTATTCAATGTTTTTGTTCCTTGTATTTCTGGTTGTTTAGGAGTTTCTGGCTCAATATTTCCACCTGGGTTATTGTTACTATCATCTATCTTATCAAACATAAATCTCTGTGCATAAGAACCTGTTCCTGTAAATACTTTTATATTGGTTCCATTCCTTGCTTCTGCATTATTTACATCTAGATATAATCCATTCTTTTTTGATATGATGTAATAATATCCATTCCCTGCATCTTTTATTGTCCATTTTTGTGCATCTGTTCCATTTGAAGCGTGTTGCCATACGTTTGTACCTGGTTGCATTCCCCCATTTGCTACATCTAAAACCTTGTTTGAATGTACCGCCATGATTGTATAATAACCATCGCCTAAATAAGTAACTTTATATTTTTGTTGTGCAACTCCTGTATATTCATATAATTGCACATTTGCCTCTACTTTTGTAGAACCTCCTGTTATATCTATAACATACTTACTATTAAGTGCAGATCTAATAACATAAGTTCCATCTGATATAGTTCCTTTATTTGCAATTGTTTCAATATTTTCACCATCTTTTGAGTACGAAATACACATACCATATAAACTTATACATATAAGAATAATTAATAACAATATTATAATTTTATTTATTTTGTGTTTCATTACACATCTTCTCCTTATTAATTTTAAGAATTGTAAATCTTATTTATTATCTTGCTTAAAAGTATAAAATTTGCTTATGAGATAATTTAAAATTACAATTATAACATTTATAGCACATTTACTTATTATTGGTGGTATAGGTGTTTTGAATAGAAGAAAACAGCCGAAAAATTCAATAAACATTGTAACTGCACGACCAGCTATAAATTTAAGAAATTCTCTGAATTTTTCTTTTATTCCTCTTGCTTGAGAATGGAATACCCAATTTTTATTTGTAAAATAAGCAAACAAAATAGCTAATGAAATTGCAAGAAAATTAGATAAATCTTCATTCCAGCTTAATACACTATTCATAATGTAAAAAGAACCTATATTAACAAGTGTTGTTAATACTCCAAATATTACATATAATATAATATCTCTTGTTAAATATTTTTTTACAATTTTTTTTATTCTATCCATATTAATCCCTGCTTTTTAATCTATTTTTTCTTTAATAATATATTTAGGTCTATCCTTAATTTCCATATACATTTTTGCAATATATTCTGATAATATTCCAATAGAGATAAGTTGCACTCCTCCCATAAATAATACAGATGTTATAATAGATGCATATCCAGGTACTTCTTTTCCATATATTAAAGTTTGTACTAATATAATTAACCCTAAAATTATTGCAATTATAGATATCACTAAACCTATTACTATTGAAATTTTTAAAGGTTTAGTTGAGAATGCAATAATACCTTCCTTTGCATACTGAAATAATCCCCAAAAATTCCATTTCGATTTCCCAGCAGCTCTTTCTTTATTTGTTGTTTCTATATATTTAACATTAAATCCAACCCAAGAAAATATACCTTTTGAAAATCTATTATATTCTTTTAATTCTAATATTGCATCAACTACTTGTCTTGTCATCATTCTATAATCTTGTGCACCTTGTTTTACTTCTATTTTACTACTTCCATGCATTAATTTATAAAACATTCTAGAAAAAGCACTTCTAATTTTAGATTCACCTTTTCTATCTTTTCTAACAGTGGTTACAACGTCAAATCCCTCTTTTATTCCATCTAACATCTCTAATATTTTATCTGGAGAATGTTGTAAATCAGCATCCATTATTACAATTAAATCTCCTTGGCAATTTTCTAAACCTGCATACATAGCAGATTCTTTGCCAAAATTTCTTGAGAAACTAACTATTCTTATTTTATTATCATTTTCTTTTAATTGTTTTAAAATTTCTAGTGTTTTGTCTTTACTACCATCATTTATAAAAAGTATTTCATAATCATACTCATTTTTTATTTTGTCAATAACAACCCTATGAATCTCTTCATTAAATAATTTTAAAACTTCTTCCTCATTATAACATGGTACAATAATAGATATTTTTTTCATTTTATTTTCCTTTCATCTTTATTAATAATTACATAAATGAATAGTATCATTTTCTAAAATTATTTGTTCTTTATCATAATAGTTCCAATCATTTTCTTTAAATCTTTCGGCAATTGTTTCATTACTTTGAATTGGTTCTAATACTCTTCCAGTATAATACTTTATAACTGCAGTTTTAGCCCAATCTGGATATAATGATTTTATATTCAGATCACCTGTAGAATGGATATCCAAATATGTATAACTTGGATCTTTATCATTATAAAACGCTATTTTAGTAACACTATTTCCTGTTTCCTGTTCATATTTACTAATAACTTCTTCAATTTGTTTCACATTTTGTTTATCTTGATAATTAACTATATAATTGTCAATTGAATATCTTGTAAAATAGACAAATTGAATAACAAGTATTATACATGATATAGCAATTATAATTTTAATCTCTTTCGGCTTTATTTCAAATAAAATCATTGCATATGCTAGTAAAATACCAATAATTGATGCAATCGCATATGTGTTTCTTGATACAAACCAAATAGATTCAGTATTCTGTAACAACTGTGGTGCAATTGTTACAAATGTAGTACCTAAAATAATATATCCTATTCCGAGTATTTGTAATACTTTTTTATTTTTCGTTTCTTGTTTCTTTATTATTTTGCAAATTATATATCCTATTAATAAAACGATGATAACTAAAAATAAATATTTAGGAAATAATTGGTATGTTCCTACAAACATATTTTTAGTTCCATCCAGTATTTTTTTCATGGAATCCATTAATACTAATTTTCCTTCTACCCTTGAATTAGTAAAAATAAAACGTACAAGTACAAAATTAATAATTGCAGGTATTCCATAAGCAAATGCAACTATAACATTATTAACAATAAACTGTTTAATGTTCTTAGAATATTTTATAATATATAATAATGAAATTGCAACAAACAAAGCTACTGTCCCTTGATAACAACAGCTTGCTATTAACATAAAAATTAGTGCAAATAAAAAGGATTTTGTGCTTCCTTCAAAAAAATTTCTTATTTGTTCTACCGCTAAAATGCAGAATAAAACAGATAACATTAAAGTTCCTTTTTCAATATAAGTAAATAATTCGATTGAAAAAATATTAATAATAATTAAAATAGCTGCTATACAACTAAGTGCATCACTTTTACAGTCCTTTGTAAACAACTTGTATAATCTATAAAGACTTAGAATTGTACATATAATTGCAATACTAAATGACACTATATATGTTAAATTAGGGCTTAATTTTAAGATTCCCATAAGTATATAAAAAAAGATTCCTGTTACAATCCTTCCTGAGCCAAAAAAAGTTAACACTGTCTGCCTTAATGAAACCGAAAAAACACTATAAGTGTCTGGTGCATATTGCATATTACAATACACACCAAAAAAGCAAAAAGTTATAATAGTAAATAAGTATAATTTTTTGTCTATGATCATTTCTTTTACATATTCTTTTATTTTTTTCATTTTTGCCTCCCTTATAATTCTTCAGCAAATCCTTTTTGCAATTTATTAAAAATAATGTATCCAATTACACATACAGCGATTGCAATTAAAATCAAAATTAAAATTGGTACTAATTCTGGCATTTTCTGATTATAAAATATATCTCTATATCCATTAATAATATATGTCATTGGATTTATATCTAAAATCCACTTGAATGATTCTGGTATTGTTTCACTTGCATATACAATTGGTGTTCCATAAAACAATAATTGCAAAGCAACTCCAATTAAATGTTGTAAATCTCTTACATATACTGTAACACTAGAAATTATAAAAGAAATTGCCAAGATTACAATATATTGTGCTAATAGAATAATTGGATAAAATATAATATATTTTGTAATTCCCAATCCACCAAAAATAACAAATGCCATAATAATAATGGTTGATATCATAAAATTAATGGCTTCACTTGTAACTACAGAAATTGGCAAAATTTCCCTTGGAAAATATACTTTTTTTAAAATATTTCCATTTTCAATCATTGTAGCAGCAGATCTAGTTATTGACGTTGCAAAAAAAGTCCAAGGGATTAAACCACAGCATAAAAATATAACATAGTTCTCTTGAGTGTTTTTTAATATCAATGGAAAGACAATTGCATATACTGCGATCTGCAATAGTGGATTTAAAAAAGACCATATAACACCTAAAAATGAATTTTTATATTTCCCTCTTATTTCCTTTTTTATATTCGTTTTTAATAGTTCTCTATATTTATATAAGTTTTTAAATACATTAAACATTTATTATTCTCCTCTTTTTAGTATTCTCTGTATAAAATCATATAAATGTAATTTTTTTAACACTACATAAATTGGATGTTTAATTTTATATTCTAAAGTATTCTCGTAATATAATGTTTTGTTTTCAAACTTCCAATCTATATCTACATTTTTTGAATTATAATTTTGTACAAGCCAATCGTATTCAGATTGTTCTCCTATAAAATATCTTGTTATTAGTTCTTTTGTAATATCAATATTGTTTATCATATTTTTAGCATTTTCTATTTTTTCATTGTTCGGATTATTTTTACAATTTTCTAATATTTTATCCATATTCTCTATCATATTATCAATAGTAAATCCATCTAAAATCCTTTTTCTTGCTTTTTTCTTATAGCTATCTAAATTATCTATAATATGGTTAATACCTTTAATATATGGCATAATCTCTTCTTCTGTATAATTGTAATCAAAAATATCTTCTTCTCTTTGTAAACACGGAACAATTACACCAACATCTTCATTTATTAGTTCTTTTTGCCCTCCAACATCGCAAGATATAACAGGTACACCCATCGATAATGATTCATATGCAGTAAGAGCTAGTCCCTCTTTAATTGAACAATTAATTGTTAAATCGCTGATTGCATATATATTTTCAGTATCTTTTACATTTCCTAAAAACTGAACATAATCAGAGATTTTTTTCTTTTTGGCTTCTTTCTTCATTTTATCTAGAAGTGGTCCATCTCCCGCTATTACAAAAATAACATCATCTCTGTGTTTTGTTAAGTTTTCTATTATTTCTAATAATAAAAACGGTCTTTTTTGTTCTGTTATTCTACATATATAGCTAATAACATATTTCCCATTTGTTTTTATATTTTTTTCCTTTAATATTTCTTCTTTATTAAAAAGTTCAGGATCATAAACTTTTTCATCTACGCCTATATATACAGTTTCAATATCTTTAGGGTCTCTTTTAAAATGATCAACTAAAACTTTTTCACTATTTTTATTACATACATAAGTTTTATCAATAAAAGACGCTATCCTGCTAGAATCTCTTGAAAATCCACCATTTCTGTTATACCATTCTTCCATATGTATATAATCAATTATTGGTATTTGAGGATGCTTTACTTTTAAATAAGGAATAGCACAATAGCCAAAAGTGCTATTAGAATTTAGAATAATATTAATATTGTTTTTTTCAATAATATAATTAATAAAGCTAATCCAATATTTTTTATTTAAAAAAGTAGTTAAATCATACACTGTCGCATATTCTGCAAATTGTTGTCTCCACTCATTTGTGTTTGGCTCAGTTGTAATAATAGTAAATTCATATTTTTCTTTATCACTTCTTTTTATAATGTCTAAATTGAACTTATCTGCTCCCCCCATTGTCATCCAAGGTATAATAAATAATACATTTATTTTATCATTATTCTGTTTTTTAGGCACAACTATTCCATCGCTTTTATCTTTTATATATTCCCAATTATAATGATTTTGTGGATATTGAATTGCCTTTTCTTTTTGTGTATTTCCTCGTTTGAAACTTTTATCCATATTATCTGTTATTGCTTTAGCATACGACATTGCTTTTTCTCTATTATTTTGATTAGATTGTTGTAATTCACTTTCTTCTTTTTGCTTTTTTCTATACCAAAATCCAAGGAAATTCATTCTAACTGGATACATTCCTTTTTTTATCATTTTAAGCCATAAGCACCAATCTTCATATACATTTCTATCATGAATCTCAAATCCATTAACAGAAAAAAATGCCTCTTTACGTATTAAAGCTGTCATTACTAATAGATTATACTCTAACATTTTTTTAGTGTTATACCATTTAACCCATGTAAAATTTTCTCCGTCAAAATTAATTGTATCTGCATATGCCCAAGACGCTTCTTTATTTGTTTCTAATGTCCAATATGCGCATTCGATATAAGTGTCAACAATCATGTCATCAGAATCTAAAAACAAAATATATTTACTAGAGGAGTTAATTTTAGAAGCCCCAAAATCTCTGGCTGCCGCTGGTCCTTCATTCTCTTTATGAAATATTTTTATCCTATCATCTATCTTTTTAATTTCATTTAATTTTTCAATATCTTCTTTATTAGTTGAACCATCATCTATGATAATCCATTCAAAATATGGAAATGTTTGATTTAATACTGAAGTAACTGTATTATCTATATATTTGTTTGTATTATAATATGGTGTTATAATAGAAACAACTGGTTCTTTTTTTTCATATTCGTTCTTTCCATTCCTTCTATATCTACCAGGAAATAAATTATAATCTATTTTCATTATACAATCCTCTCTAATTTACTGCTTTTATATATTCATCAACAACCTCATTAGTATCTCCATCCATCTTTATTTTTCCATCACATAGCCAAATAGTTCTATCACATAATTGTCTAACAGACCCCATACTATGAGTTACAAATACCATTGTTTTTCCTTCTTTTTTTAATTCTAACATCTTGTTGAAACATTTATTTTGGAAATGTTCATCTCCTACAGATAATATTTCATCAATTAGCAAAATATCTGCATCAACATTAATTGCAACAGAGAAAGCCAATCTCATATACATACCAGATGAATAAGTTCTGACTGGATTGTCAATAAAATTCTCTAATTCGGAAAATTCAATAATATTATTTATTCTTTTATCTATTTCTTTTTTAGTTAGTCCAAAAATAGATGCATTAAAATATATATTTTCTCTTCCTGAAAAGTCTGGGTGAAAACCAGCACCTAGCTCTAGCAAAGACGTCAATTTTCCATTTGTCTCAATTTTTCCTTTATTTGGATATATTATTTTTGTAAGTAATTTTAATAAAGTTGATTTTCCACTACCATTTGTGCCTATTAACGCTACAACTTCTCCTTTTTTTATTTTAGCATTTATTCCTTGTAAGACAGTTCTTCTTTCTTTTTTATTTCTTGAAAAAAGAAATAGAATTTTTTCTTTAATAGTATTTGCTTTATCTAAATATACATTAAAAGTTTTATATACATCTTCTATTACAATACTATACTCTTCTTGATCTTCTTTCACGTTATACAACATTCCTTTCATTTTTTCTTATTATATCATAAAATTATTGTTTGTAAATAGCAAAATTTTGGCTTATTTTTTAAGAAATCTTTTTATTTTATTAGAGATTTTATAACCCTTGTTTTTATTCATTTTTTCAATCTTTCTATCGTCCATTTCTTTATATTTCCTTAAATCTTCTAGTTGTTTATCTCTAATTTCAATTTGGCCTTGATACCATTTTTCAGCTTCTTTACATTCTTTATAAACTCTATCTGTATAATCAATATGTTCTGCATACATATTTTGAAGCTTTATAATATTTTCAACAGCATTATTAGTATCTATTTGAGTATTTTGATTTTGTTCTTCATCTAAAATATAGACATTTTTTTCAATATTCAAATTGTCATAAGCATATTTATAATTTTGTTCTACTATATTTTTTATTGAATTTTCATCTAGTTTTTGTAAATATTCTGATATTTCTTCAAAAGTATTCTCTTTTAAATTTTCGCCACTAAAATTTTCATTAGAAGCTTGATCAATATTTGCTTCTGTCACTAATTCTTTTAAGACTTCATATCCACTTATAATTGCCAATTTTTTCATTGTAATTGCTTCTAAAATACATCTATCAACTGCTATAACAACATCATGTTTTGACATTATTTGTGGAATATCATTCCTTTGGCCTAATATTTCAGCTACATCTTTTATTTCTTCTATTTCATCTTGTATTTTATCTTTTAATTCTCCATCTCCGACAATTGTAAGTCTAGCATTAGAAATTTTTTTATGATAATTTTTAAATAGTAATATAGCATTTTCAATAGATTTTTCTTTTTCTTTTGACATTCTGCTAATAATTAAGAACTTTTCTATTTTAGTAGGTATAGTATTTTCTTCTACTTTAAATTTATTAAAATCTATACTATTTTTTTTAACGATATATTTACTTTCTTCAATACCATATTTCTCCATATTTTCCTTTTTTGTACTTTCTTTTATTGCAATTATTTTTTGTGCATTATTAAAATACAAGCTAAACATTATTTTATAGCAAGGAAAACATTTTTCAAACCATTCATATACATTCATTATGCCATTATGTAAATATACTACATATGGAATCTTTTTTAACAAACAAGCAGGAAAAACTGTATTTATACAATCAAACTGATGAATATATACTTGTTCAATATTATATTCTTCTAATACTTTCATAACATATTGAATTTTATCAACATCATATTTGTTTTGAACTACAAATTCAAAATTTATAAATATTGCTCCTTCTTTTTCAAAATTTTCTCTGTAAATTCCGTCTGCTGCTAAAATTACAACTCTATAGTTTCTTTTTATTAGTTGAATCGTTTGATTTAACACAGCAGTTTCAACTCCACCAATTCCTAGCTTATTAAGGCACAGCATTATAGTTTTCATATTTGTTTTCCTTTCATTTTAATTTTACTATATTCTTATTTTTCATGTTTTCCATTTTTCTTTCTATTCTTTAATATAACTATAGTAACAATTAACAAAATCACTAATAATACTATGCATGTTATAATAATAAAAGAGTTCGGTTTTGTATCATTTTCTTGATTTTTAGAGTATTTTTCTACTATTTTTTCTTCATTTGACTTCTCTATATCTTCACCTTTTAATTTATCATTAATAGCTTTTACTTTTATTATATAGGTTCTTATAGTTCCAGATTCAGCAGTAACATCAATTCTACATTGATTTTCTCCAGAAATTAATTGTACTTCTCCTATTCCATCAATTCTTGCTTTTGAATCATCACTTTCTGCTTTTATAGTTATTTTATCAGCATAGATTTCTTCATCAATTGTATAATCAACCGTCTGTTTATCAAATTCAGGTGAAATATTATATCCTTCTACCTCTAAGCTTTTTAAATAATTATTAGTTGACTTACTAGCCATCTGATTTACTTGTTGATTTTGTTCTTCTAGCATTTGGTTATTTTCTTCTTCAGCAGTCGCATCATCGTATTCTGCATAACCTATACTACTGTTTGGGTCTGCATATACTTTACAAGAGTTAAATACATTTAATATAATTGTTACAATAAATAACAAAGTTAATATTTTTTTTACCATTTTTATCTATCCCCTTTTCCTGTATAATTATACCATAAACACATTAAAAATCAACCTTTTGAATAAAAAAATCACTATATCAATTTATATAGTGATTTAATTTAATTAGTTTATTATCTTGCTAGATATTTAGATGGCATAAATGCTTGTCTTCCATCTGGTATTCTTATTCTAACCCAGTTATATCCATCAATATTGTTATATGTTCCCTCATTAATAACAGTAACAGTCGTACCTTCTACCAAAGCTGTAATTCTGTCTAAATTAAGACTTGGACCCATCCTAACATAGCAACCACTTCCGTCATTTGTTTTTACTCTTGCCGTATAATTACAATTAGTTACATCTGATACTTGTTTTAAATAAGTTCCTGACATGTAACCTATTGTTCCATCTGTTAATATTACCTTGTGCCAATTACTATTGATTCCCCTTTGTACAGATAAAACAACTTCTCCCTGTGGTATTAATCTTAGCGTATCAGATGAAGTACTTGCCTCTTTTCTAAGCCATAAACCACCATTTGCGGTAATTTGGACGTTAATTATTGATGATTCAGATTTATTAGTTGGCATTTGTGATATTACCTGGCTCATATTTTCATACATCGGTATAATAAATGTAAAGTTAGAATCTATTTTTCCTGTATTTGCATACATACCTCTTAATAGGCTTGCTTCACTGTATGCTGCCATTAAATTTTGCATATACTGGTGTGTATATAAAGAACTTCCATTTCTCGTATCTATATCAAATTTATTTTGATATAAAGTGTTTTGGTAATTCTCTAACCAATTATTTTTACAAAATACAATTCCACCTTCTAAAGCTTTTTGCATTGTGTCCCATCCTTCACGTTTTGCTCTAGCTAATGCATTTGCATATATTTGATCATAACCATTTCCAGAAGCTCCTATATCAAATGGATTATAATATGTTTTTCCGTCTCCGCCATCCATTCCTTTTCCTATTGTTGTTCCATTTCTTCCTTGTTCTTGTATAACTCTTGTAATTATATAATAAGCATTTACATTTTGATTTCTACAAGCATTATCAATTGCACTTGCATAATTTTGTAAAAATGTACCATTTACCTGATTTTGTATTCCTTGTAAAGAACATACACCTTCTATGTATTCATTTAAATCTTGGAATTGGAATATGTTATTTTCATCTAAGAAATTTCTTGGATCCATATAATATGCAGTTGCTTTTTCAGAGGCACAATACCATCCACTATCATATAATTTTGTTCCACATACAGGACATATCCATTCTCCACCATAGTTTGATGGAACTAAATTTCTTGAATGTAAGCTTGCTTCTCCTGATATTACATTTTCAAATTTAAGTCCGGTATATAATAGTTCAAAATTCCAATTTGGATGCTTACTCATCAAATCTGCAATTTTTTCTTTATATCCTGGGTATTTAGAAGTATCAATTGATTTTAATATATCATATGGTTCTACAAACTTAAACTTTTGAGAATTTGAACCAGTCATAGTATTCACTTGTATATTTTGTCCATTTTGGGCAATGCCTCCATATACATCTAAATATAATTCATTTAATTTAGAAATTATATTATAATACCCATTTCCAGCATCTTTTATAATCCATTTTTGAGCATCTGTATCATTTGATGCAACTTGCCATACATTAGTACCTGGTAATTTTCCTCCATTTGCTACATCTAATAATCTGTTTGAATTCACCGCTGTTATTGTATAATACCCATCTCCTACATAAGAAACTTTAAATCTCTGTTTGGTTGATGCTTGTTTTTTATATATTTGAATATTTGCACATTGTTCTTTTGAGCCACCTGCAACACCTAATACATAATTGCTTGAAATTGCTGTTTCTATAGAATATATTCCTTCTGTTAATGTTTTGCTACCTTGCATAGGTTGTATAAGCTCAAATTTGAATTTTTGCGCTTTACTTCCATTTTGCGTGTTTACTTGAATATTTGCATTATTTTTTGCTACATTTCCTGCTACATCTAAATATAACCCATTCTTTTTAGATATTACATAATAATATCCATCTCCTGAACTTTTTATAATCCAACTTTGTGCATCTGTATTATTTACTTCAATTTGCCATACGTTAGTTCCAGCAACCATTCCGCCATTTGCTACATCTAGTGCTTTATTTGAATGGAATGCTATTATATTATAGTAACCATCTCCTATGTATTTTACAGTGAATTTCTGTTGGTTTTCTCTCACATTTTTATATAATTGGATATTCGCATAATTATCCATAGATGCACTTGTTACATCAAAGACATAATCTGTGTCTAAAGATGATTTTATAGCATATAATCCATCTTGTATTGTTTTTCCACGTTCTGTGTCATCTATTTGTGGTTTAGACTGTGCATTCACAATATCGAATTTGAACTTTTGTGCTTTACTTCCATTTTGTGTATTAACTTGAATATTAGCATTATTTTTTGCTACGTTTCCTGCTACATCTAAATATAATCCATTCTTTTTAGATATTACATAATAATATCCATCTCCTGAACTTTTTATAATCCAACTTTGTGCATCTGTATTGTTTACTTCAATTTGCCATATGTTAGTTCCAGCAACCATTCCACCATTTGCTACATCTAGTGCTTTATTTGAATGCAATGCTGTTATATTGTAATATCCATCTCCTATATATTTTACATTAAATTTTTGTTGGTTTACATTTGCATCTTGATATAATTGAATATTTGCAAAATTATCCATAGATGCATTTATTACGTCAATTACATAGTTTGTATTTAATGCCGTTCTAATTGTATATACCCCATCTTGTATTGTTTTTCCACGTTCTGTGTTATCTATTTGTGGTGTAGATTGTGAATTCACAATATCGAATTTGAACTTTTGTGCTTTACTTCCATTTTGTGTGTTTACTTGAATATTAGCATTATTTTTTGCTACATCTCCTGCTACATCTAAATATAATCCATTCTTTTTAGATATTACATAATAATATCCATCTCCTGAACTTTTTATAATCCAACTTTGTGCATCTGTATTGTTTACTTCAATTTGCCATATGTTAGTTCCAGCAACCATTCCACCATTTGCTACATCTAGTGCTTTATTTGAATGCAATGCTGTTATATTGTAATATCCATCTCCTATATATTTTACATTAAATTTTTGTTGGTTTACATTTGCATCTTGATATAATTGAATATTTGCAAAATTATCCATAGATGCATTTATTACGTCAATTACATAGTTTGTGTTTAATGCCGTTCTAATTGCGTACACCCCATCTTGTAAAGTTTTCCCCGAAATTGTTTTTGTCTCATATATTGGAGAGCTTTCATTTTGTTGTGACATAATTTGCATACTATTATCGTTTATATCTTCTTGATCTTGTTGTAATGTGACTTCTTCTTTGTTACTAGCTTGAACTACTATAAAATTCAATGAAAAAGCTTGTAACATAGTTATAACAGCTAATATAAGAACTAAAAATTTTTTAACACTTTTCATTTTTTTATTCCTCCTTAGTTCATCCCCAATTTATTCTATCATAACATGTCGAAAAATGGAATAGTTTTTTTAAAGTTTTTTCTTACAATTTTTGACAAATTTTTCACTCAAAATACGGTATAATAGAAAAGCCGACTTGCTATACGGCAGGAAGGAGGTAATTATTTGAAGGATTTCATCGATTTGCTAAAGCTTTTGTTACTTTATTACATAATAAAGCACTTAAGCAATTAGCAACAAGAAAAAAGACTAGGAAATGCGAGTTCCTAGTCTTTTTTAGGTAATCATTCTACTGGATTTTATCTTGCTAGCTAAATATATAATAACACACATTTAATCAATTGTCAATATTTTACAGTTGATTTTTTATCTACTTTTTTAGATTTATAAGTTATTAAAATGATATTATTTAAACTTTTTACTTTTAATAACACCTGGCAAATAAAGGATTAAATATAATATTTTATTTTCTACTCCTTTAATATTATGAAGCGACATTTTATTATTAGTTAAATAGCTAAACAAAATATAATGTTTAATAACATATATCCTTTTGTTCCAAGTAACGCCTTTAAAATCTTTTTGTAAAATTTCTTTAAAATATTCATAATACCCATATGGGTTTTGGGTAAACTGTTTTTTAATATTTTTTGAATACCCATCTTTTTGATATTCACATATCATAATTGGTTTATTTACACATAATATTTTATATTTTTCATCCATTTTATGATACATTCTAGCTTCTGTTACGAATCTTTCATTTTTTTCTAATTCATATTTATATTGTTTTCGCACATTAGTAAAAAATACAATTGCTTTTTCTCCAGTCTCGCCTTCTTTAAAATATAAGCCAAACATAGTTGTTTCTTTTTTCTTAAAGTTATCCCCCATATTTTTTCCATTTGAGTCATACTTTAAAAAACATAGTCCATATAAATCTTTTCTATCTTTATTTTCTTTCCAAATACTATAAATTTCTAAAAACGCATCATTTGTGAAATAGTCATCTGAATCACATTCTATTATTAAATCTCCTGATGCTTTTTCTACCATATTGTTTATTGATGCCATTTTCCCTTGGTTTTCTTGTTTAAAATATTTTATTTCAATTTTGTTTTCTTCTTGCCATGTCTCAACTAAATTTTCAGTTTGGTCAGTTGACCCATCATCTGTTATAATCCATTCAATTTCTATTTCATCTTTTATATTTTGAACTAAACTATTATATAAATTAGGTAATAGCTTTTCTCTGTTATATGTTGGAGTTAATATTGATATTTTCATAATTTTCCCTCGTTATTTTACATATTTTCAAATAAATTAACAACATCTTGTATATTTTTCTTATTATCATATATTTGTATATCATCTTCTGCTGTTTTATCATTTTTTATAAGTGTGGCTTGTTTAATTCCTTGTTCTATTCCTTCATCTGAATTCGGAACAATAACTTTCAAATTATAATCTAATACCGCTTCTCTTGCAGCTGTATCTGTTATAATAATATTTTTATTCAATATTTTTGCTTCTTCTAAAACCATACCATATCCTTCAAATTCTGATAATAGGCAAAAATAATTGGTGTCTTTTATATATGGATAAGGGTTATCCTTTTTGCCAAGTAAATGGAAAGTATTTTCCACACCTTCTTGTTTTATTAAGTCTTCTAAATACTTTCTTTCTGGTCCATCGCCTATTACATAAAAATGATGATTTATTCCTTCCTTAATTAGCTTACTATGAACTTTAATTATTCTATCAATTGCTTTTTGTTTTACAAGTCTTGCAACTGTTAAAAAGTTTATGCTTCCTTTATTTAGCTCATTTTCTTGAAATTCATTTGCTTTTTCTAATATCTTATTTTTATCTATATAATTATAAATGACTTGTTTATCTTTTTTTGCTAATTTACTATTTCCATATATATTATTAAATTTATCTAAATTATCTTTACTTACAAAAACAAGCTTTTGATATTTCATATATATTTTTTCATCAATAATTCTCTTTAATTTTGCTTTAAATCCCTTTCCAAAAACTAATGAAATGTCATTATGTATCCATACAATTTTTTTAGTATTATCATTCTTTACACTAAATAGTCTAGTAATAGGACCCTCTAGAAAAGAAACTTCAATGTCAAAGTTTTCTTTTATGTATTTATTATAAATTCTTTTTTGAAAAAGCAATATTTTTAATGGAATTAGTTTTCTTTTTAAAGTTGATAATTCAGAATAAGATACATTATATAATGATTTTAATTTTATATTTAACTCTTTTTCTAATTCTCCACCTGCATAAATCGTAAAAATTGTAATATCATATTTTTCACTTAATTTATTTGCTAAATCTACTAATACTCTTTCTGCTCCACCAATTGTCAGACCAGTTATTCCAAATAAAATTTTCTTCATTTTTATCATTCCTCTAAAATTATAATTATTTTACAACCATAAATAAAAAACAATATATAGGATAAGTAAACCTATTTAATGATTTAAGGTATAAATTCTTCATTTCATTATTACTTTTTAAGATTTTGTTTTTCTTCCAATTTGGAAAATTTTCATTTATTTTTTTCCAATTTTCTTGTAGAAGTTTATGTCTTACATCTTTATCTTTAATTTTAACCATTCTTAAAAGAGAACTACAAAATACTAATCTTGCATAAGCATATTCTAATTCATCTTTATATAAATCATAAAATCCTTTTTCTTTGTAATAAGAAATAACATGTTCTAAAACATCAAATATTTCTTTTGTTCTTTCATTTTGAGAATTTACAATTGAGTTTTCTCTTTGCACATAATGTACTAATGGCTTTTTCATAAAAGACACTTTTTCAATATAAGGTATTAGTTTATATGTAAATTCCACATCTTCATATCTTAACCCTTTTGGAAATTTAACTTGAGACTTTTCTAATATTTCTTTTTTTATAAGCTTATTCCACGCAACAACACGAACTTTTTCTAGCATTTCGTTTTTGCCATTATATATTGCACCTTTATCTTCTTTGACTTTATTTGGATACTCCCAATAAAAATCACATTCAACCATATCACTATTTTCTTTTTTTGCTAATTCATACATATCTTTGTACATATTTTTTTCTACATAATCATCTGAATCTAAAAAGGCAACATATTCTCCTTTAGCATATGGAAGCCCATAATTTCTTGCATCTGATAGTCCACCATTTTCTTTTTCTAGATAAACAATCTTAGATGGATATTTTTTCATAAACTTTTCAATTATATTTTTAGAACTATCTTTAGAACCATCATTTACAATAATTATTTCTAAATCATCTAGTGTTTGTCCTACTAAGGAATTTAAACATTTTTCTATATATAATTCTACATTGTAAACTGGCACTATTACACTTACTTTTGGCATATTTGAGATATTCTCCTTTTCAAATTTTAACTTTTGATTTTTAAATATAATCTAACACTAAACATTAAAACAATCTTTTTTACTAATTGTTTTAAATCTCTTGCTTTTATGTTATTTTGCATTTTTCTTTTTCTTATCTGTTTAATAAAAAATTTCTGGTCTTCTTCTTTTAATTCATTTAATTTTAGAATAATTGCATTTGTATAATATATTTTTATATCCTCTTTTGCTGTTTTACTTAAATCTATATTTTTTATTCTTTCTAACATATTGTCATAATGAATAAGTACATCTTCCATTCTAGAAACTTTTTTTTGATAGTTTTCATCTCTCATAAGACTGTTTGGCACTTGTACATAATTATATAAATAACTATTAATTGATGTAACACTTTTTGCCACTAGTAAAACTATTGGTATTAAGCCAAAATCTTCATGATAAGTTTGTTTAAAAGTAAAATCATTCTTTTTAAATAGTTCTTTTTTAAACACATATACACATGGAGAATCAAGTAAGACATCATTTGGATATAATTCATGAAAAGCTTCTTCTCCAGTTAAGTTTTCAAAAACAGGGCCATCAACTTTTTCTAAAACATTTCCATTTTCATTTACTCTTTGTAATTTAAATTTAATTAAATCTATATCTTTTTCTATATATGGTTTTACTTTTTCATAAAAAGCTTTATCTATATAATCATCAGCATCTACAAACATAATGTAAGGTGAGCTTGCTTTTTCTATTCCAAAATTTCTTGTTTTTGCAACACCTTCATTTTCTTTTGAATAGTATTTAATATCAGTACTTTTATCGTCTATATATTTTTTTATTACTTCTTCTGAATTGTCATTTGATCCATCATTAATTACAATTATTTCTAGTTCATCTTTAATTGTTTGATTAACTATTGAATCTAAGCACATTTCTATATATAGAGCAGCATTATATACCGGCACAATTACACTAATTTTTGGCAAAATCTATCACTTCGCTTTCTTTTTTAAAATTAAAAATTTGTAGAAAAAGATTTAAATTTAGCAAAGAAATTTTTATTCTTCTAATATTTGTTGCAATTTACTATATATATCCTCATTATATTTATTACCATCAAACTTTTTAGTAATAGTAAAACCTTGCTCTATAAATTGTTTCATTTTTTCATAAACATCTTCTGCATTTTTTTCTACAATCATGCCATATCCTTGTTCAACTTCTTCATAATCAGATACTTTAGTTGTAATAATTGGCTTTCCTAAAACAAAGCTTTCTAAAAAAACAACTGGGTATCCTTCATAATCAGATGTAAGTAACACACAATCTGATATTTTAAAATATGGATATGGATTTTGTTTTTTACCGAGAAATAATATAGTACTTTCTAAATTTTCTTTTTTTACTAATTCTTTGTAAAACTTGTTATCTTGTCCATCGCCAATTAACAATACTTTAAATTTTTTATTTTCGCTTTTTAACTTTTTTGATGCCTCTATTATTCTGGTTAGTCTTTTTTGTTTTTCATCATGTCTTCCAACATTTATAAAAGTTACTTTTTCATTATCTTTTCTTGAATCTATTTCCTCTTTTGAAAGATTTAAAATATTTTCACTATCTATTAAATTATTACAAACATTAACTTTTTCTTTAAGTTCAGGATATACTTTAATAAAACTATCTGCCCCTTCTTTAGAAACAAATACAATTTTCTTGAAATTTTGCACTTTCTTTTCATTAAAGAAATTCTTCATTTTTTCTATATTGTTATCAAATAATGTTAAGTAATCTGCATGTGCCCATAGGCAATTATTTTTAGATGCCGTTCTTGCCACAAATGATGACATATTTGAATATGTTGCAAAACTGGCCGAAAAATTAAATTTATTTTTATATTTTAAAATAAATTTAATCCTTTTAATTAGATTTAAAAGTTTTCTTTTAATTATATTTTTGCTTTCATTTGGTGTATATTCTATAACATTAATTTTTTTATTTAAACTATCCAAAAATATCCCTTGTTTTCTTTCTAATACAAGAGTTATATCATAATCTTTTTTTTCTAAAAAATTTACTAATGTAATTAATGCTTTTTCTATTCCTCCTAGGTCTAATGAATAAGCAGCAAATAGTAGTTTTTTCATTTTATTTATCTCCATTTTTATACTCTTGATGGTATTTTACCATATTTAAAATACTATTGCAATATTTCATTTACTTCATAATCAAAATTATTAATATTACATTCTAACCTAAATTTTTGAATTTATATATTTAATTTTTATGACATAAACTATTGATTTTATAAATATAATATATTATTATATTTATATCACTAAAGAAGGAGATAAAAACTATCATGAAAAAGAAGAAAATTATTTTAACAAGTATTGTAATTTTATTATCTATAGTCTTAATATTTTTAGTTTCTCTAGTTATAAGCAAATATCTTCAAATAAAAGCATTTGAAAAAGATGCTATAGATTTTGCAAATAAAAATCCATATAATGTCTTTAAAATCTCTGATATTTTATATTTTAGCAGTAGCGATTCTAAAAATAAGACAAGCTCAAGTTCACATTTCACAGTTGAAAACTTGTATCAATATACAGATATTGCCATTTTTATTGAGAATGCAAATCAAAATATAAATTTGGAGAATTCATTAAAAAAATTGTGGATAGAAAACATACAAATAGACGAACCACCTACTTTAGGAGAGCCTCATTTGTATTTTAAGAGTATTTCTAACTTTTCTAAAAGTGAACTTATACAAGAAAACTTAATTACTGATAAATTAGAATTTAATATTAGCTCTGAAGACGAAACAGCTCTTGACACACCAGTTTTATATAACAACTTGGCAAACCCTATAACACTTAGTTTTGTAAATGAAAACATAAAAACAGATTATACTTTTACAGATACAAGTACACCTATTACATATGATGGCTCACTTTTAAAGAAAGCAAATGTACCTCTTTCTGATATTAAGTGTAAATTATCATTTGACATTTATATTGTAAATAATTTAGATCAACAATTTAAAAGTAGAGTATTTATAGATATTCCTCTAGAACAAGATGATAAATCAATATATGATGGAAAAATTATAAAGAAAGAAAAAGTTAATTATTTATTTTATCAATAAACGAGAACTAAAAAATAATAACCATACGTTTTACGTTTGGTTATTATTTTTTAATTCCTTTATAATTACTCCATAATCTTTAACAGCTAAAATTGCCGTACCTGCTACAATTATATCTGTTCCTGCTTGTTTTACTTTTGAAGCATTTCTTAAGTTTATTCCTCCATCTGCTTCTACATCTATATCTATATTATTTTTTTGTAAATATTCTTTTAATTCTTTTATTTTATCTATTGTGTGTTCAATCAATTCTTGTCCACCTTTACCAGGCTCTACTGTCATTATTAAACACATATGAATATATGGCAAAAATTCATAAATATCATCTATTTTTGTATCTGGTTTTATAGAAATCCCAACTCTTATATGATTTTCTTTTATTATATCTATATATTTTCTAACTTCTTCCTTACTCTTACATGCTTCTAAATGAAATGTTATAATGTTTGGCTCTAATGGAATGTAATCTTCTATTGCATTTTGAATATCTTCTACCATTAAATGAACATCCATTGGTATGTTAGATATTCTTCTAACAAAACTTGCATTTTTTAACATCCTATCATAGGTATCTTCTTTAACAAATTTGCCATCCATTACATCTATATGAATATAATCTGCTTTTCCTGCCTCTAACGCTAAAATTGTTCCGCGCTTCATTATTTTCTTTCATATTTAATATTGATGCAGATACTTCTACCATTTTCTATTCTCCTTTTCTTTTAACTCATTTCTTATTTTGCAAAATCTTTCATATCTATCCTTCGATATTTTATTTTCTTCTACTGCTTGTTTAATCCCACACTTTTTTTCTTTATCATGTGTGCATCCAACAAATTCACAATCATCTTTATATTTTTTAAATTCTATAAAAAAGTTATCTAAATCTTTACTTTTTATTTCTGATATATCAAATGTTGAAAACCCTGGTGTGTCCGCAATATATGAATCATTATTTATTTCATATAAGCTTACTGCAGTTGTTGTATTTTTTCCTCTTTTATTTTTTTTGCTTATCTCTCCTTCTTCTGTTACTTCTTTTTTGAAGATTGCATTAATTAAGGTAGATTTTCCGACTCCTGAGTTTCCAGAGAATGAACTTATATTATTTTCTAAAACTTTTTCTAGACTTTCTATTCCTTCTTTTTTTCTTGCATTTGTTTCTATTACTTCATATCCAATTTTTTCGTATATATCTTTTATTTGTTTAAACTCTTTTTCTTCATCTAAGTCTGTTTTATTTAAAACAATTACAGATTTTATGCCTAAGAACTCTGCAAAAGCAAGTTGTTTGTCAAGCATTAGTAAATCTGGTTTTGGGTCTTTACTAGATACAATAAATAACATTTGTGTTATATTTGCAAGTTTAGGTCTTTTTATATATACTTTTCTATCTAGTATTTCCTCAATTACTGCTTTTTTATTTGTTTCATCATTAATTGTAAATTCTACATTATCTCCTACAACAGGAGAGATTCCATCTTTTTTAAATTTACCTCTTGCTTGTGCTTCATAAATGTTTTTATCATTTTTTACTTTATACAAATTAGCTATATTTTCTATAACTATTCCTCTCATAAATCCTCCGTTTTTAATAAGGTGAAAAAAGCTTCGCCTTTTTCACCCTCTCTTAACTTTTCTAATATTAATTAAATAGTATTGCATCTTGTGAACCTAAAATCACAGACTTACTAGAACTATATAATACACTGCCAGAAACTGGATCAGTAATTGATACAGAAATATTCATAGATTCTCCATCTTTTCCAGAAAGAGTTATTGAATAATTTGATTGATTTTTATCAATTCCTGTTCTTGTCTCATTATTTACTTTAATGTTTACAGTTTTATTTGTTGTTTGACCTGTAGATGTTCCTTCTTGTGAAGTTGATTCTGTATATCCTCCTGTTATTGATTTAATATCAATGTTAACAGTTATATTTTTTGTTTGAGCAACTTTATTTACCGTTAAAGTAACTACAGTTCCTTCATCAACTACTTTTCCTTCTTCTATACTTTGTTTAGTTACTTTTCCATCATCAGATGTTGCATCTTGATAGCTTATAGTTACCTTTAATCCTAAATCTTCTAATTGTTTTTTAGCATCTGCTTCTGTTTTTCCAATTACACCAACTACATTTATTTGTTTAATTCCTGTTCCAATACTTACATGAATTTTTACAGTATCACCTGCAAATGCATCTGCATCAGCTTCTGTTTCTTGGGAAATTACATATCCAGCTTCTACTGTCTTACTTGTATCTGTAATAATTTCTGCTTTTAAATTTGCATCTTCTAAAGCTTTTACTGCTTCATCTTGTTTCATTCCAACTACTTTTGGAACCTTGGTTTTTTCTTGTCCTTTACTTATTACAACTTTTACAGTACTATTTTGTTTTACTTTGTTGTATTTTTCCATATAAATTGGATTTTGTGATATAACAAAACCTTCTGGAACATCTTTGTTATATTCTTCTTTTTCCACTTCAAATTTAAGTTTAGCATCTTCTATATCTTTTTGTGCTTCTTCTTTAGATAAGCCAACTACATTTGGAAGCTCTACTTCTGGAGGATTTGTTATATTTAAAACTCCTAAAGTTCCACCTAAACTTAGCATAAATAATAGTATAATTCCAATAAATGTACTTAGTTTTTTATGTTCTTTAATAAACGAAATAAATTTATTATCTTCTTTTTGATTTTTCTTTGTTCTTGGTCTTACAGGCCTTTCTTCATCTATTGTACCATACATTTTTGTATTTATCACTTGGGTTCTAGCTGTTGGGTCATCATCTATTTCTTCTACAAAATCTCCATCAGGATCTTTTAAAGCTTGTTTTAAATCTTGTAACATCTCACCTGCTGTTTGATATCTTAATCTTGTGTCTTTTTGTAATGCTTTCATTATAATTTTATTAATTGATGTTGGAATGTTTTTGTTTAATTCAATTGGTTCAATTGGATCTTCTTGCATATGTTTTAATGCAATAGATACAGGTGTATCTGCATCAAATGGAACTTTACCCGTCATCATTTCATACATAACAACACCTAATGAATATAAATCTGATTTGTTATCAGTAAATCCACCTTTTGCGTGCTCTGGTGAAAAGTAATGTACAGAGCCTATAGTTTTACCAAATGCTGTAATTGTAGAATTTGATACGGCTTTTGCAATACCAAAATCTGTAACTTTAGCAACACCATCTTCTGTAATTATAATGTTATGTGGTTTTATATCTCTATGTACTATATTATTTTTGTGTGCCATCTCTAAAGCAGATGCTATTTGTATTGCAACATTGACAGACCACTTCCATGGAAGAGGTCCATGTTCCTCTATGATAATCTCTTTTAATGTTTTTCCTTTTATTAATTCCATTACTATAAAATATAAATTATCTTCTACACCTACATCATAAATAGACACTATATTAGCATGTGCTAATCTTGCAGCTGATTGTGCCTCTACTTCGAATCTTTTAATAAATTCTTCATCTGTGGTAAATTCATCTCTTAATATTTTAACTGCTACGTCTCTTTTTAAAATTTTATCATTTGCCCTATATACTGTTGCCATTCCTCCATTGCCAACCTTTTCAATGATTTCGTATCTACCACCTAACAACTTTCCTTCTATATTCATTTTTTCCTACATTCCTTTCACAAAACTATTGATTTTATAGTTAGTTTATATACTAACCACATATATAGTTATATTGTAATTATCTTTAGATATTTTTTATGATAATAACTGTTATATTATCATAGCCCCCATTTTTGTTAGCTAATTCTACTAAATCTTTACATCCTTGCTCTATATTATTTTTAGCAATCTCATATATATCTTCTTGATCAACCAAATTTGTTAGCCCATCTGTTGCCATAATCAGAATATCTTCTTTTTGAAAACCTTTAATCATAACATCTGGTTCGACAAAAGCATTACATCCGAAGTGCTTTCATAAGCATATTTTTTTGTGGATGATGAACAGCTTGTTCCTGTGTTATTGTGCCATCTTTGACTAATTTTTGTACATAACTATGGTCTTGTGTTAATTTTCTAATAAATGATTTCCTAATTCTATATATTCTACTATCTCCAATATGTCCAATATATGCTCTATTATTATATATTAAACAAACTTCTAAAGTAGTACCCATACCTTCTAGCTCTTTATTTTGCTTTGACTTTTCATATACAATCATATTAGCATATTCCATACTACTTGCAACTAACTGAATAATACTATCTTTATCTTTTTCGATTTCAGCAAAGTTGTTTTCTATGTAGCTTTTTGCAGATTCTATAGCAAGTTTGCTTGCTACTTCTCCACCATTGTATCCACCCATACCATCTGCTAACATATATAATTTTATATCATCTAAAGAGTCTGATATATAATAATAGTCTTGGTTTATCTCTCGTATTTTTCCCTTATCTGTTTTAGCATAAGCTTTTATCATTATTTCACCTCTTTTACAACTGTTATATCACATCTTTATAATTTTGGCAATATTTTTTATATGACAAAAATAATTTTTTAAAAAATTTTTGTTGTATTGATTCTACAAATACTTTATAAGAGCCTCACGTTTTACGTGAGGCTGCTATTTATATCTATTTTATAATAAACTTTTCTAAAAGCTGTTCTCTACATAAATTTTCAAAAGTATCATCTAGTTCAGAAAGTTGTATATCTTCATTGTATTTTCTGTCTAAACAATATTTTATTATATAATCAGCAAGTTCTGGATTTTTAGAAAGAAGAGGTCCATGTAAATATGTTGCAATTACATTATTTAAGAAAAAGCCTTCTTTTGCATCTCCAAAAGTATTACCATTTCCAAATAATACATCACCAAAAGGAGATGTTATATCAAAAGTTTGTCCACCATGATTTTCAAAGCCAATTACTTTAGTCTGGTGTCCATTTAAATTTACATCTACTACAATATTACCTATACATCTTTTTTTTCTATCATTTATTGCTTCTGTATAATAATCAAATACGCCCAAACCATTAATTATATTTCCTTCAACGCCTTTATAGTATTTTCCAAATAATTGATAAGAACCACAAATAAGTAAGAAAAACACACCACTATTAATTGCTTCTTGTATATTATCTTTATATTGTAATAAATCATCTGCTAAAATACCTTGTTCTTGGTCAGCGCCACCGCCTGCAAAAACTAAGTCATATTGAGTAAAATCTGGTGCTAAATCACCAATTGAATAAGAATCAATAATTGCTTTAAAACCTCGGTTTTCTAATCTATATTTTAATATTTGAATATTTCCATAATCGCCATACAATTCTAACATATCTGGATATAAATATAGTATTTTTAATTCTTTCATAAACTTAATCCTCCAACTTTAAAATTTCGCTTCTTGTAGGTTGAAGTGATGTGTAATTTGCAATAACATATTTTTTTACATCTGTTTTATAAAAATTTTGAACAGCTTTAGACAAGTCTAAATAAGGTTCAATTTTACTAGCGTCGAATCCTGCTGTTTTTATACGAATTGCAATATCATAAGCTCTTGTACCAGATGTTATAATTCTAGATACATTATTAAGATTATCAAAATTAATATCCCAAATCCAAGAAACATCATGACCATCTGCAACATTGTCATTTAAAACAAAGAGTAATTCTTTTTCATCATCGTCTTCATTTAAAATTCTTAAACTTACATTTGAACCAGTAGGGTTTTTAGCTAAATTTATTATTGTTGGAACACCCTTTATTGTAAGTTGTTCTAGCCTTCCATTGTTTAGTACAAATTTTGATAAAGCTTCTTGTACAAATTTTGCTTCAATAGAATATAAACTTACACAAGATATTACTGCTACAAAGTTATAAACATTATATATACTATTAAATTGCGTTTTATATGTAATACCATCTACTTCAAATGTTCTTTTTTTCAAATCAATATTAGTTCCCAATTTATAAATTTCATTATCGCCGTAATTACAATTAGGACATTTGAATTTACCAATATGAGAATATTGATAATACTCGTATTCAAGTCTTTCTTTACAGAATGGACAAAATTTTCCTTCTCCTGCTTCTTTTAATTCTTTAGTTGCAAAATTATATGATGTACAACTAAAATAATACACATTTGGATTATTGGGATTAGCTTGTCCAAGCCTTGCAACATTTGGGTCATCATTATTTAATACAAGATTTCCAGAATACGTTTTTAAGAA
>CANQEA010000008.1 GCA_947594095.1 uncultured Clostridia bacterium
TCTAATATATATGGATCCTTCATCATATCCCTTGCTAATTCGCTTTGTGGAGCTTTTAATGTCCTTTTAAAATTATTTGGTTTATCTCCTAAAACTTGTCTTGTATAAAGGTCGCTTTTTATTTGAAAACCTAAAACATCATAAGACCATCCGTTTAATTCTGTCTGTTCTATATACCATTCTCTTTGTTTTTCATCTTTAATTTTGCTTAAAATAAGAATATTATGTGACCATGGTATTTTTATTGACAACTCTTTCAAATTTTCATTTTTTTGGCATTCTAAATAATATGCTCGCATATATTTTAAATTTGTAATTGAAAATCCTGTCATATTTGGAAAATCAACTTTAAGCCTAATTGAAAGATTTTTAACAAATTTATTTCCCCATTTTGCATTATCTTCTATTATCTTCCCAATAGTATAATACATACTCAAAGTTCTAGCATTAGCACCTTTAAAAATATCATATTGTGCATTTAAAATTTCATCTTTTATATTACTAAAAACTTTTTTGAACTCTTCATCTTGCACATTATTTTCTATTAACTCTTTATTATTCATTTTTTCACCCTCTCTTGCCTTATTTTTTTCATAGTATATCATTTTATAGTTAATTTATCAATAATTAAATGTTAGAATATAAAATTTTCCAAATTTTACATTTTCGTCATAAGAGAATATGGTTGTCACGAATAAGGTAATAGCAACAAATAATTTTATGTTGCTCTTGACTATTGAGCAATTTTGAGGTATGATATATATTGTTAAAATTTAAAAGGAAATGAGGAATTTAAAACATATGTTATGTTCAGAATGTAATAAAAATCCAGCTATTCTTTTTTATAAAAAAATAGAAAATGGAAAAGAAACTATGGAAGGGTATTGTTATGAATGTGCTAAAGCCAAAGGAATAAACCCAACAGAAGTTTTAGCAAATCAAAATGATGTTCTATCCAAAGATAAAATAAATTTAGAAGATATGTCAAAACAATTTGAATCTTTATTTAAAGACATAGCACAAAATATAAATCTAGAAGATTTAAGCAATATCGAAGGAGCTATCGCTTTTGAAAATGGTGACTCATTTGATGAAAATGGCGAACCAAAAATTGCAGGGGCAGCCATTCCAATTGGCTCATTTTTTACTAATATGTTTGGTGGAAATCAAAATAATGGTAATGAAAAAGAAGAACCATCTTCTTCAAGAAAAAAGGTAAAAGTTGAGAAAAAGAAAAATACAAAACAAAATAAAAAGAAAAAATTCTTAGATACATTTGGAACAAACCTTACTAATAAAGCTAAAAATAATGAGTTAGATATTGTAATTGGACGTGATAAAGAAATTCAAAGAATTGTACAAATTTTAAATAGACGTTCAAAAAATAATCCTTGTTTAATTGGTGAACCAGGTGTTGGTAAAACTGCTATCGCTCAAGGCTTAGCAATCAAGATTGCAAATCAAAATGTTCCTGCTAAATTATTAAATAAAGAAGTTTATTTATTAGATATGACTGCTGTAATTGCAGGTACTCAATTTAGAGGTCAATTTGAATCTAGGATGAAAGGCATAATTGATGAATGTAAAGAATATGGAAACATTATTCTAGTTATTGATGAAATCCACAATATTATTGGTGCAGGCGATGGGGAACATTCTATGAATGCAGCAAATATTTTAAAACCTGCTTTATCAAATGGAGAGATTCAATTAATTGGTACAACTACTTTAAAGGAATATCGTAAATATATAGAGAAGGATCCAGCTTTAGAAAGAAGATTTGGTCAAGTTTTAGTTGATGAACCTTCTATTGATGATTCAATAGGTATATTAGAAGGAATCAAAAAATATTATGAAGAATATCATAAAGTAAAGATATCTTCTGATGTTATTCGTCAAGCAGTTATTATGTCTGAAAAATATATTCATGATAGATTCTTGCCAGATAAGGCAATTGATATCTTAGATGAAGCATGTTCTCGTATTAACTTAGAAAATAAAGACTTATACAAATTGGAAATGCTAAAACAAGAATTAGTTGCAGTACAAAATGAAAAAGAAGAAGTTGTTGCTGCAGATTCAACAGAGGATTATCAAAGAGCAGCAGATTTAAAAACACGTGAATGTCAACTAATTGAAGAAATTGATAGAATTAATAGTAAAATGAAATTAAAACAAATTACTGTTCAAGATATTGCAAGTGTAATAGAAAGTTGGACTAAAATTCCTGTTAAAAAAATAACAGAAGCAGAAACTCAAAAACTGTTAAACTTAGAAACAAATCTTCACAAAAGAATTATTGGGCAAAATAATGCAGTAAATAGCGTATCTCGTGCTATTAGAAGAAATAGAGCAGGACTTCAAAGTACAAAAAGGCCACCATCTTTTATATTTGTTGGACCTACAGGCGTTGGTAAAACTGAGCTTGCAAAATCATTAGCTTATGAAATGTTTGGAAGTGAAGATGCTATAATTAGAGTTGATATGTCAGAATATATGGAAAGTCATTCCACATCTAAGTTAATTGGTGCACCTCCAGGGTATGTTGGATATGATGATGCTGGTCAATTAACAGAAAAAGTTAAAAGAAAACCATATTCTATTATTCTTTTAGATGAAATAGAAAAAGCCCATCCTGATGTATTTAATATCTTACTACAAGTATTAGATGATGGAAAACTAACTGATAGCCAAGGAAATACAGTTAATTTTTCAAATACAATTATTATAATGACATCAAATGCAGGTTCAAACTTAAATACTAATTCAATTGGATTTGGTGGAAATAGTACAATAAATAAAGATAAAATCTTAGATAGCCTAAAAGATGTATTTAGACCAGAATTTTTAAATAGAGTAGATGAAATTATATCTTTTGAGCCTTTAACACAGGAACAATTACTACAGATTATTGATTTAATGCTTAAAGATACAACAAAAGCATTAAATGATAAAGATATTAAACTTTCTATTAGTGATGATGCTAAAAATTACATTTTAGAAAAAGGTACAAATGTTAAATTTGGAGCAAGACCTTTAAGAAGAGCTATTCAAAGATATTTAGAAGATGAACTTTCTGAATTAATTTTAAAAGGTGAACTTTTAGATGGTCAAACTGTTTCAGTAGATATAAGTAATAATGAATTAAAGTTTGAAATGAAATAAATTTTATAGAAATAGAGGAGAATTAAATGTTAAAGTGTATACCAAATATTTTAACAATAATTAGATTTTTATTAATACCTTTGATATTGCTTTATATTTTTACAGGGAATTATATTTTAGCTTTTGTATTTTTCACAATATCTGGTATTACTGATATTTTAGATGGATTTATTGCAAGAAGGTTTAACTTTGTTTCCAATTTTGGAAAACTGATGGACCCACTTGCAGATAAACTAACACAAGTTGGAACACTACTTTCACTAAGTATTGTCCAAATTATTCCTGTGTGGATTTTAGTTATTGTTTTATTTAAAGAACTTATAATGATTGTTGGAGCATCATTCCTTTATGGAAAAGATGTAATTGTTTATAGCAAATGGTATGGAAAACTATCAACAGTACTTTTCTTTATTGCAATTGTTATTTCTTTACTACTAAAACAATTCGAAGTAGCAGGAATATTACAATATATTGATATTACTCTATACTGCCTTGCTTTAATTTCAACAGTCTTTTCTTTAGTGATGTATATTCGTGACCTTTACAACAAAGGATTTATTGATAAACAAGATTTAAAAAAGGAAGTTACAATTGATAAAAAAACTAAGTAGCTATATATATAGCTACTTTTTTTAGAATGATGTATTTGTGTGTTTTCTAGGATGAGGACAAAGTACATCAAATACATATTATTCAAAATCTTCTATTAACTGGTTTAACTCTTCTTTTCCATTTACTCTTATTCCATTTTTCATATTAATTTTGTCTGTATCTGTTAAATAATCTGTTGATATCTCTGTTTGTTCGTGTAGCACTTCTTCCCCATTTTCTGATATTTTATAGATAACAATTTTCCCATTTACATCTTTTACTAGATAATGTTCTCCACATTCTCTGTCTATCTCTGTGGATAATACTACTTCATGGCTATCAAATTTTTCTATTTTCCAATTGCTATATTCTTCTGCAATTTCCTCTTCAGATTTATTTATTAAATTTTCTGGCAAATTATTATATTCATTTAAAATATGACCACATTTATTATAATATCTTTTAAATGTTATAGAACAATTCGGTGATGTTTTTTCTTCACTTGCATTTGCATCTAGTGCTTGTCCTTGCATATACTCATATTCATCTGTGCAATCGTCTAGAATAACCTCTTCATTGTTCTTGGCTACATCTACTTTATATTCTGCCTCTCTATTGGGTTTAAATATAAATATAGCAGTTAATATAGCTGATATAATAACAATAATACTAACCATAGTTATAATTATTTTATTCATTGTAGGCTTCCTCCCAAAATATTTTTTATATAACATCGTATTTACTCTATTCTATTATTTGCCAAATCAACAAAATTTATACAAATACTTTTTAATTTCAAAATAGTTATTTTTATTATAAAATTCATAGCTAGATCATTTAAATAGGTTAATTTTTCCCTTGCAGTTTTTGTTTTATTGTGTTATATTATAATTGAAAATGAACTTTTTATATATTAAGGAAGGGAATTTAAAATGTCTGAGCCAGTTTTTGATTTTTATGATAAAACAACTTTAAAATCTTATAATTTGGATAGTACTATGAGATATCAGTTAAATTTACTAGATAGCTTAGATGTATTTACAAGGAAACATTGTGAAAATGTTGCAAGTCTTACATGTAGACTATGTGAGTATTTACATTGTAATAAGGGTTTTACTGAATATTGTACTATTTGTGCATATTTACATGATATTGGAAAGCTCTTTATTCCATCTAACATTTTGCAAAAGCCAGGGAAATTAACAGATGAAGAATATGAAATAATGAAAACACATACTACTTTAGGTTATAATATGTGTATGAAAGATTTAAAGCTTCGTCCATATGCAGCAGGCCCTTATTATCATCATGAAGCATTAAATGGTTCTGGATATCCACAAGGCTTAACTAAAAAAGACATCCCTTATGAAGGTCAAATAATTAGAGTGGCTGACGAATATGACGCAATTGTTAGCAAAAGACAATATAAAAGCCATATAGGAATTTCAGATACATTAAAAATATTAATTGAAAATACAAAACCTCCTCATGAAGGACCTTATTCTTCTGCACTTAATCAAATTGTTAAAGATACTAAACTTGGTAAAAATAATCCTATAATTGTAAAAACATTATTTAAGGTTGTTATTGATGATATAGAATATGAAATATATTGTACACAAAGCTATGTTGACACATTAAAATCTGAAATCAAAAGATTTGAAGAAATAGAAAAATATAGAGAAAAAATGGAAAACTCTAAAAAAGAGAAAGATAAAAATTATTATTTAGAAGGAATGAAGATGCTTCTTAAACATGAAGAAACATTAGATAATTATCAAAATTTATATAATGAATATAAAGAGGCATATAAAAAGAGAAAAGCAATTATTGATAACTTGTATAATGAAATTAAAATAATAAAAAAATTAAAAGTATGATTTTTTCATACTTTTAATTTTTTGGATTTCATATAAAACCCAATTAAATATGAAATTCAACTTTTGCAATAAAAATAGAATATACTCTATTCAAGTCCAAAACTTACTCCTAAAGCATTATTTACTTTATCTATAATTTGTTCATCATCAATGTGCCCTATTCTTTCTTTTAATCTACTTTTATCAATTGTTCTTATTTGTTCTGCAAGTACAATAGAATTATTTTTTAATCCACATGAAGCTGAATCTATCTCTATGTGTGTTGGTAGTTTTGTCTTTCCTGTCTGTGAAGTAATAGCTGCTGCAATAACAGTTGGACTATATTTATTACCTAAATCATTTTGAATAATTAAAACAGGTCTAATTCCTCCTTGTTCTGACCCTACTACTGGGCTTAAGTCGGCATAAAACATATCTCCTCTTTTTACTTGCATATTTTTCACTCCTTAAGTTACTGTAATTGTCAAGTATGTTTTTTACTACTTTAAATATTCTTAAAATTGTAAAGTAAAGAAATAGTTTTACAATATCCTAACTATTTACATTTACTTCTTTATATATTATGCAAATAGTTATATTTTGGTTATCATCCATTATTTCCATTTTTGTTGGCTTTGCCGTCTTTTTATCTATGTACAATATCTTATTTACTATTTTTTTATTTTCACCGCTATCTTTTACTTTCATTATAATTTGATCATCTTTTTCTTCATAATTTGCTGTTTTGTCTTGTTTATAATTTTCTACAAAGCTACTTAAGTCCATACAATTATTAGATAAATATTCGTAATTTTCATATGTTGTACTTAAGTTTAACTTGCTATTTTCTAAAGTTATTTTATTGTTTTCTTTTTCTATTCTAAGTCCTTGTATTTCTTTTGGTTCTACAATTTCTTGAGAACTGTTACCATTATTTGTATATTTTTGCTTTATAACGTATTTATTGGTTGTTTTGTTACTGTTTACTTCTACTTCTATTTCAGTTTCATAAGAATTTAAATTTAAAATGTAGTTTACAATTTCTTGACTACTAGTATTATTACCAATTTTTAAATTTTTAGCCGAATTATTTTTTAAAATTATAAAAATAGTTATTAAAATAGCTAAAACAATAGCAATTATTAAAATTATTTTTTTATTTTTCATAAAATTCCTTCTTTCCTTTATATTTAAAAATAAAAAAATGAAGTAAAATTAAAATTCTACTTCATCTTATTCTATAATGTATTAAAATATTCTTCTATTGTTTGCATCAGCTCTTGCTTAGTTTCAATTTTATTTATACTATTTCTAAATTCACTTGAATTTTTTAAATTTTTTGTATACCACGCAATATGCTTTCTAAGTTCTTTAACTGCAATCTCTCCTTTTTCTTCTACAGCAAGTTCAATATGTTCTTTCATTATTTCTAGCTTTTCTTTATTTGTTGGTTTACTAAGCTTTTCACCTGTTTGCATAAAATATTTTATCTGCTCAAATATCCAAGGATTGCCAAATGCTCCTCTTCCTATCATTATACCGTCTACACCAGTTGTTTCAAACATTTTTTTTGCAGATTCTTCATCTACTATATCACCATTTCCGAATCACTGGAATTTTAACACTTTCTTTTACTTTTTTTATTATATCTAAATCTACCTTGCCAGAATAAAATTCGCTTCTTGTTCTTCCATGAATTGTTATAGCAGAAACACCTGCTTCTTCTGCTATTTTTGCAACTTCCACTGCTACAATATTATCTTTGTCCCAACCTTTTCTGTATTTTAAAGTTACAGGGCAACTTGAATTTTTAACTACTGTTTCCATCATAAGTTTCGCTTTGTCTAAATCTAAGAGTAGTTTACTTCCATCACCATTTTTTACAACTTTAGGTGCTGGACATCCCATGTTTATATCTATTATATCTGCCATTTTACTCAAATATTTTGCACCATATGCTAGTGTTTCTTCATCACTTCCAAATATTTGAAAACTAATTGGCCTTTTTTCTCCATCTGTATTTAATAATCTTTTGGTTTTTGTATCGTCATGAAATATTGCCCTCGAGCTTGCCATTTCTGTGCATACTAAACCAGGGCCAAATTTTTCACATATCATTCTAAATGGCTTGTTTGTTACTCCTGCCATTGGTGCTAATATTAAGTTATTTTGTAATTCTACATCTCCAATTTTTAGTTTTTTAATATAATTCATTTATATTCTCCATTTGCTTAATAAAATGATGTTTTTTGAATATGTCCCAAAAAACATCATTTGATGAATATAGTTTTCTGTCTTTTACTGCTTATATTTAATAATAATCCTATGCATATAAAACTTGTAATTAGTGAACTTCCACCATAGCTTATAAATGGTAGAGGAACACCTGTAATTGGTAACAATCCCATAACCATACCAATATTTTCTATCATATGAAATAAGAAAATTCCGCTTATTCCCATTGCGATTAGTGATCCTAAATCATCTTTAGCAGTTTTTGCAACATATAAAGATTTAGTAACTAAAAACACATATAATATAACAATTGTACCTGCAATTATAAATCCCATTTCTTCCCCTATTACAGAGAAAATAAAGTCTGTAGTTTTTGGGTATAAAAATCCTAATTGTGTTTGGTTACCTTTAAATAGCCCCATTCCAGTTAAACCACCTGCTCCTATTGCAAGTTTTGATTGTATAATATTATATCCTGCCCCTCTTGGATCTGATTCTGGGTTTAAGAAAATATCTATTCTTTGTTTTGCATGTTCTGGCAAAATGAACATATATATTAGAGGTACTGCAACTGCAACAAGTATAGCAGATACTATTATATATTTCTTATCTATTCCACTACTAATTAACATTAAAATTGTTGCTACTATAAAAGCTGCAGCTGTTCCATAGTCTGGTTGTCTTATTATTAAAAATACTGGTACTAGGACTACTATTGCAACAATTAATAACTTTAATGGCTTATTTATTTGACTTTTTCCGTTTTTTTGTATTTTGTGTATTGTTGTTGCTAGGAATAATATTACAAATATTTTAGCAAATTCCGCTGGTTGAAAAGAAAAGAATCCTATGTCAAACCAGCTAGTAGCTCCATTTACTGGTGGAGTGAATAGAACCGCTAATAATAACACTAAGAAAATACCATAAAATATGCCTGAAAATCTAGCAATTAATTCATAGTCTATTAGCATAAAAACAATCATTAATACTAAACTGACTCCAAGCCAAATACATTGTTTATTAAATTCGTCATGTTCTGTTTCTTGAGTAGCAGAAAATAATGCAATTAAACCTATTACACATAGGATAATTGCAATTATTAATAAACTCCATTCTGTATTTTTTAATTCTCTTTTTCTCATTTTAGTAGTTACCCTTCCTAGCGGAATTCTACGATGAAAGATTTTATTACCTTCACCTATAATTCTTAAATTTAATCTTTTGTTTCTTCTTTTTTAGTTACATTTTTATCTTCTTGTTTTCCTTCGTGTTTTTCCTTTTCTTTTTCTTTATCGTCTTTAGCTTCATCATCTACTTTGTCGGATTCTTTTTTAGATTTTTGTTCTTGTTTCTTTTCTTCTTTTAGATTTTCTTTTTTGTCATTTTCTTTTTTAGAGCTTTCTTCTTTTTCTATATCTTTACTATTTGCTTTTTCCTTATTATTAGCGTCTTCTTCGCTCTTTTCTTCATTCTTTTCTGCTTCTTTATTTGCTATTTTTTTAGCTTCATTTTTAATATTGACAATAGGAATATTTGCATATAATGCTGGCGCTCCATTTGTTCCATCTTCATTTTCTCTATTTGTTAGTCTAACGTCTATTGCACTTTCGTCAACATCTATGTATTTTTTTATAACTTCTATTATTTCTTGTTTCATAAGCTCTAAAAAGTCTGCTGAAACATTTGCTCTATCTTGCATTAAGACTAGATGTAATCTCTCTTTTGCCGCTTCTTTAGAGTTGCTGTTTCCTTTTGCAGAATCATTTTTATTTATTTTCTTTAAAAAATTTTTAATTGTGTCAAACACTGTCATACCTTTACCTCCAAACTGTTCTATTGTTTTGAAAATAATCTTTTTAATTTAGCAAAAAATCCTTTTTCTGTTCCTGGTATGGTAACTTCGATTTTTTCTCCTAATACTCTTTTAGCAATCTCAATATATGCCTTTCCTGAAGGCGCTTTTTTATTTTGTATTACTGGTTCTCCTTTGTTTGTTTGTGTGATTATATATTCATCATCTGGAACAACACCTATTAAGTCTATTGATAATAAATCTACAATGTCGTCTACGTCCATCATTTCGCCTTTTTTAACCATGTTTGGTCTAATTCTGTTTATTACTAATTCTGGATTTTTGATGTCAGATGATTCTAATAATCCTATAATTCTGTCAGCATCTCTAATTGCAGAGATTTCTGCTGTTGTAACTACAATTGCACGAGTTGCCCCTGCAATTGCATTTTTAAACCCTTGCTCAATTCCTGCTGGACAGTCTATTAAAATATAGTCAAATTCCTCTTTTAGCTTTTCTACTAATTCTCTCATTTGTTCTTCATTTACGGCACTTTTATCTCTTGTTTGAGCGGCTGGTAGTAGGTATAGTTCTTTGAACCTTTTGTCTTTAATTAGTGCTTGTCTTAATTTACATTTTCCTTCTACAACGTCTACTATGTCATATACAATTCTGTTTTCTAGTCCCATAACAACGTCTAAGTTTCTTAAACCAATATCTGTATCAATTAATGCAACCTTTTTTCCTTCTAATGCTAAACTTGATCCTAAATTTGCTGTTGTTGTTGTTTTTCCTACTCCACCTTTACCTGATGTAATAACGATTACTTCTCCCATAATTGTAGTATATGTTAGTTTGTTAAACCAACATAATCTCCTTTCTTCTTATTTTATAAATTTTTACCGTTTTGCTTAAAAATGTTTGATAAAATTACCTAAGATATTTTTTAACATATATATAATATAACGAATTGTCCAAAAAGTCAATGGAATTTCAAAATTTACATAAAAAAAATTTGTCGTAAAACTATTGACAAATTCATTTTTTTGTAATACAATATTTTAGCAATAATGTTAATATATGTATCTTACTTAAAATTTCTCCCCGGTAATTTTGGGATAGATACTATATAAAATAAATCAAATAATAAAAGAAATAGGAGGGTATTATTGCTATGAATAATACAACATATAGTGCTAAGAAAAGTGAAGTAGAAAGCAAATGGTATATAATTGATGCTACTGATAAGCCACTTGGTAGAGTTGCAACAGAAGCAGCAAAATTATTAAGAGGAAAACATAAGCCAACATTTACACCTAATGTTGATACAGGAGATCATGTAATCATCATTAATTGTAAAGATGTTAAATTAACTGGAAATAAATTAAATCAAAAAATTTACAGACATCATTCAGGTTACATTGGAGGAATGAAAGAAGTTCCAGCAGCTGTTATGCTTGAGAAAAATCCAGAAAAAGCCATGATGTTAGCTGTTAAAGGAATGCTTCCACATAACTCTTTAGGTAGACAAAGTCTTAAAAAATTAAGAGTTTATGCAGGAGCAGAACATGAAAATCAAGCTCAAAAACCAGAAGTATGGGAGGTAAAATAGATGGCTAAGAAAGAAAATATAGTTTTTTATGGTACAGGTAGAAGAAAATCTTCAATTGCTAGAGTTAGACTAGTAGAAGGTAAAGGAACTATTACAATTAATGGAAAAGATATTGATGAATTTTTCGGAATGGAAACTTTAAAAGTTATAGTTAGACAACCACTTACAGTTACAAATACTTTAGCAAAATATGATGTAATTGCAACTGTTAAAGGTGGCGGATTCACAGGTCAAGCAGGTGCTATTCGTCATGGTATTGCAAGAGCTTTAAATGAAGCCAATGCTGAATTTAGACCAGCATTAAAACAAAATGGATTCTTAACAAGAGATCCACGTATGAAGGAAAGAAAGAAATATGGTCTTAAAAAAGCTAGAAAAGCTCCACAATTTAGTAAGAGATAATTTAAATATCTTAACCCCAGTAACATTTGTTACTGGGGTTTTATTCTAATTAAAATTATCTTATGGCTTGATCCCACTAATAAAGTGCGACACGAAATCCGAAGGCGTAGCTACTGCTTGAGAGTGGATTAACATAATTATAGCGATAACTCGCTGGCCCAGAACTTCCCGTATAAACATAACATCCTCCTCTAAGGCTACATGGATATTTGGAATCTGTCATCATCTCTAAAGTAAATTCCTGTTCATTTCCTGCAAAATCATATATGTTTAACTGACAATTTCTATCGCTTGCTCCTGTTGTCAATAATACACCTTTCTCACTACCGTTCGATCCCTGTTTTATTTGCTCTGTTACATAATCTGTCATATTAACTGTTATGGCTTGCCATGTTGAATTCATTTCTGATTCTGGATTCGCTAAATATTCTCCCCTATCAATAGTAAATGACACATCAGCATAGTTTCCCCATGAACTGCTATTAGTTTTTACTGCTTCATCTCCTAATCTTGTTGCTAAAAACTTACATACTAAGTTCCATTGAACTCCAAACATTAAACTACTTGTTAATTCTCCACCAATATTCATTTTACTCGCTAACTCTTGTGCTTCAAAAATTGTTACATAATTATATAGATATTTGTTTGGTTGGCTTACTGCTTTTGGTGAATTATCTGTTATATTTGAATGTGTCATTCTTGGAGTTGCTTCTGTTTCTGCTGCTTCTGACTTTATTTTTCCTTCTATTCCTGCTTCATATCTTCCTATCCAGAACCCTCCTTTTTGATATATACTCTTTAACATCCTTTTCTTTAGTTCATAATAATCATTATAATTTAGTCCACATCCATTGGTTAATTCTTTTTCCTTTTCGTTTGTAGTTTCACCCGTTATTATGCTATTTTTATCATCATCCCACGCGTACCATTCGTCTCCTTTTGAATTGAATCCTGTTGTATTATACACATTACTGTAATTTTTCAAGTCTGTTTCTATTGATTTATAATCTTTGTCTGAAAAATTTGTTATTCCTAGTTTTGCCGTTTTATATACTTCTTCTGTCTTTGGCACTGGTATCCATACATATTCATTTCCCTTACTATCCTTTATTACTATTCCATCTTCTTTTTTCGCTGTTGGATTTACTTGTGTATACCCTGATGGTATCTCTACTCCTGCAACTAATGTATCCCCTATGTTTCCTTGTGCATCTATTTTAAATGGATAGTTGTTCATTGTTACCTTTACTGGAAATCCCGACCCTTCTTCTACATCTCCTCCTCTTGCTTTTAAATTATTTCTTAATATCTCTTCATTTAATGTTCCATCATTATCATAACTTGCCAATACCTCTGTTGCCACTTTATCATATGCTCCTGCTCTCTCATTTGCTGTTCTTGCTTCATCTGCCTTTGTTAATAACCCATTATCTCCAAATAATGTATTTATGCTTACTCCTGCTAATATTAAAATTACGATTATCGTGATTACTAAGGCTATTAATGTTATACCTTTTTCTTTGTTCTGTACTTTATTGTTTCTTTTTTTTGTTTCTTTTGCCATTTTTTTCTTCCTTTCTTTCGTTTTTTCTTTAAGTATATTACTTAAGGAAAACAAAAAATACTCATAATTATTCATTTCTTAATAATTATAAGTATTCTATAATATGTATGTATAAAAAAACTTTATTAAATATATAGATAAAATTTTTCTATTAAATTACTTGTTTTTAATGTTATAATTTTATTATAATGAATATATAAAATTATCTTTAAGTAATATACTTAAAGATTTAAAGTTGCTTTTCACTTCACCTTTATTTTAATTATAATATTTTTATTTGTCAATAGTTTTTTAGACTTTTCAATGAAATGAAAACTTGTTAAATTTAAAAGATAGTTAATATCTCTCTCAAATGTGATATTTATGTTATAATCAAAAATGTCCAGGATAGCGACATTATCTGCTTTTTTCTACTATTTCTACAATATCTGAAATGTATTCACCAATTACAGGAATGTTCAAAGTTACAATTTTCTGTAATAATAGAACTAAAATAGCTGTAATAATGGTTACTCCTATTCCAATTCCTACTCCTCTTGCAATTCCTGCTAAAATATTCCTTTTAAATATTTCTTTTTTGTTTCCTAAAATGTATGACCATTCAACTATATTACTTTTTTCTAAATTATTATTTAAAGAATCTATTGATTTATTTAATATATTAAACTTTTTATTTAAAAACATAAAAATCCACCTTTTACTTAGGGTGGATTTTTTTTACATGTTTTATTCGTTTTAATTTAATTTGTATTTGTATTTCCGTGTAGTTTGGTTTGTATCTGCACTTGTATTGTTGGTTATATCATTTGTAGATGTAGTGTTGTCAACTTGTGTATTTTCTTTATTTTCTTTGTCTTCTTCTTCCTTTAGTTCTTCTAATGATGAAATTAGTTCTTGTAGTCTTTTTACATCTTTTCCCATCATTTCCCAATCATTGTTTTGGTTAGACTGTTCTAAGTTTTTGTTTGCTTTAATTATTGCATCTATTAGTCCTTCAATATCTTCTGTGTTTTCAACCTCTATGTCTACTGCATATGTTGAAAGAAGGTTTTGAAGTGCTTGCTCAATTGTATTTCCAATTGCAACTTTATTTCCAGATGCAACTACAATTTTTTTCAAAATTGGGATGTCTGATTCATTTAACAATGTTTGGTAAATTGGCTCTATATAAATCAAAGTATTGTTTACTGGTACAATCATCATTTGCTTTGTTATTTTTGTTCCAGTAACATTTAATGTCTCTAATTCTGATGAAATTGCTTCATCTTGTTCTATTAAGTTATCTAATTGCATTGGACCTACCATATTGCTATCTGCTGAGAATTTATATAATGTAAGTTCATTTGAATTTTGTTTTACTGTTCCTACTAAATAAGATATTAAATTTTGTTTTTCGAGTGGTGTGTATATTTGCATTAAACCTAATGTTTCTGAGTTTCCAGACTTAACCATTGTATAATATGGTTCCATGTATGTTCCAGTTGATTTTGTATTTCTTACTGTACTAAATTTTGCTATATCCCATAAATCGTCTCCTCTATATAAAACATCTGGTTTTACATTGTGATATGTTTTTAATATTTCTGCTTGCACATTGTATAAGTATGTTGGATAAACAAAATGTTCTGAAATATCTTGTGGAATTTCTTCATCTAAGTCTTTAAATAGTGATGGATAAATACTTCTGTATGCCATTGCAATTGGATCTGACCTATCTGTAATGTAATAAGATATTGTTCCATCATAGCTGTCAATTAAGACTTTTACGGAGTTCCTTATGTAATTAATGTCTTGTCTTATTCCGTCATGTATTATTGTAGCATATTGTGAATATGGGTAACTGCTAGATATTGTATATGCATCTAACACCCATACAATTTTTCCTTCATCTGTAACAACTGTATATGGATTTTCGTCATAAATAAGGTATGGTAAAGCCTTTTTTGCTCTTTCTCTCACGTTTCTATTTATTAATATTTTGCTGTTTTCTGTCATTTCGCTAGATGTTGCTAGATTTATATCTCCTTTAGTAATTCCAAGTATTACTCTATCTATAAATCCTAAATTTAACCCTGCTTTTCCTGTATAGCTTGATGTATGGTCATTTCCGTCTTCATCTGTATAATCATATTCTTGTTGATTCTTAGTGTTTGTTGCAATTGTGTTTGTAGATTCTAAGCCAAAATACATCCTTGGCTCACTTGTTTTAATAACTTCATCATTTCCTGTAATATCTTTTTGAACATATTCTACATTCCCTGTTTCTGTTGCTTCTACTGCAGATGTAATTATTTGGCCTATTCCATGTGTATATTCATATGTTTTATTTGAATATGTTCTTCCAGAACTTTTTATTTCTCTTGGAGAAACATATACAAGCTGATTTTTACCATTTATCTCATAGTTTGCAATATTTGCATCTCTATATGAATAATAACCTGTTTGTGTTTGTGTATTTTCAAGAGTCTTTAGAACTGCATCTTGTGTTATAACCGGTATATTATCAATTATATTTTGATTTTCAGATATTTCTTCTTTTGTTATTGTTCCAGAGTTTTCTAGATTTACTTCTTGAATATTTATATTATAAGCGTTTTTGGTACTTTGTATATTAGATTCAATATATTCTTTTTCTTTATCTAGTTCGTTTCCATTTACAAATATTAAGTCAAATCCCATCATGATTACAAACATTACAACTAAATATCCTGGTATTACTGCTAAATTTTTTAGAACTTTGTTTGTTTTTCCTTCTCTAAATTTTCTGATTGCACGATATACAAATATAACAATTATAAAAGAAAAAATTAAATATCCCCAACGCTTAATTACCGCTTCTGTAACACCTGCACCTACTAAATCTACTTCTCCACTTACAGTAAGTAGTTTTCCAAATACAATGTTTTGTGTATTTAGTAAAGTTAAAATTGCAATTCCAATTGCTATCCATAAAATATTTCTGGTCAATTTTTTCATGAAAATACTTTCTTTTAGCATTTTTCCATCAATACCATCAAAATATACATTAAATACAATTACACAATAAATTGCCATATATACTGTAAGACCAGCGGCTAGTATAATAAAGTAATATACAAATATTTCTATAACTGGTTTTTGGAAAATATAGTATCCTATATCTAAATTATATATTGCATCTTGCATTCCAAATGATGAATTGCTTATTACTAACATTATTTTTTGCATCATAATTGATGTAAAAAATACACTACATATTGCTGCTACAACTAATGCAATGGATTTATTTGGTAGTTTTGGCATTTGTTTTGATTCTTTTTCAAAGAATTGCTTTAAACCTTTTTTTATAGTTCTTCCTGTAAAATACATAACAAAATACAAAAAGATAAAGTTTATAAACATTATACCATATTGATATGCTAGGTTTGTATAAAACACCCCTATAAAGTTTTCTCCTAATTCTAGGTATTCTAAGTAACTTCCCCTATATTGTACATAGGCAAATATTGCAAATAATATTATAAAACAGATTACTACTATTTTTCTTAGTTTTGGCTTTTTCGTTGTCTTTGTTTTGTTTTCTTCTTGCTCTGTAGTTTGTACAATTTCTTCTTTTGCATTTTCATTAATGTCCTTGTTTTCCAAAGGCACTACCTCCTTTTAAATTCATATCTAGATGAAATTATATAACTTTTTTTATATTCATTAATTACTACTTTTATGCTATTTTATCATATAATCGAAAATTTTTCCACTATTTTGTTAAATTTGCATATTATGTATATCTGTGATATAATAATAGTGGTTGCACCAAAATTTTATAAACAAAGAAGGTGAAATTTATGGTTGAATTCAAAGTTGCAACTATTACCGAGGCAAAACGGAAAGTAAATGAGGCATTTGACAGTGCTCTGGTTATTATCTCTTTACCTAATCCGGATGAGCCTGAAACATTTGAAAAGTACAAGCTCGATATGGTAAACAATCCGTTTTTGCTTAATACAATTTTTGCTTTCACAAATACTAAAAGCGGAAACGTATCAGACTTAATAGGTAAAACTATTAAGGTTTTCATGAAAGAATTTTCGTTCGCACTTGCGAACGACGATGAGAGCAAAGTATTTATTAATCGGCACAACGAAATATTCACCATGGATGAAGCTATAGAGATGTTAAAAAATCTCTAAGTTTCACCACAAGAACCCCTTAAGCATTGCTGAGGGGTTCTTGTTATTTCAATTTAAATTATTGCTCTTACAAAATCTTCTGCATTAAAGACTTCCATGTCATCTATTTGTTCTCCAACCCCTATGAATTTTACAGGGATTTGGTTTTGTTCAACAATTCCAATTACAACTCCACCTTTTGCAGTTCCATCAAGTTTTGTTAAAACTAAACCTGTAACTGGTGCTTCCTTTTTAAATGCTTCTACTTGTGATATTGCATTTTGACCTGTTGTTCCATCTATTACTAATAATACTTCTTTGCTACTGTCTGGCATTTCTTTTTCAATTACTTTTTGGATTTTGTTTAATTCGTCCATTAAGTATTTTTTATTATGAAGTCTTCCGAGCTGTATCTACAATTAACACATCTGCCATTTTTTCTTTCGTGATTTCTATTGCATCAAATACTACTGATGCAGGGTCTACTCCTTCTTCTTTTTTTACTATATCTGCACCTGCTCTTTTTGCCCATATTTCAAGTTGTTCTACTGCTGCTGCACGGAATGTGTCTGCTGCTGCAACAACAACTTTTTTACCGTCTTTTGCTAAACGATTTGCAATTTTACCAATTGAAGTTGTTTTCCCTACTCCGTTTACTCCTACTACTAATATAACAGATGGCTTTGTTTCTAGATTAAGCCCTACATCTGTTATTTCTAATATTTGTTTCATTTCTTCTCTTAAAGCTTTTTTTACTTCTTCTTCGTCTTCTATTTTTTCTTTTTTCATTCTGTTCCTTAAATTGTCTATTATTTTTACAGATGTATCCATTCCTATGTCTGACATTATTAGTATTTCTTCTAATTCGTCTAAAAAGTCTTCGTCTACTTTTCTGAAATTACTAAATACATTATTTATTTTTTCATCAAAAGATGCTTTTGTTTTGTTCATCCCTTGTTTTAATTTATCAAAAAATCCCATGAGCTTCCTCCTCAATTATTTGTTATTATAAATATACGTAGTATATCTTCCTCCAGTTATTTTTAGTATCTTATCCTCTTTTAAAAGCTGACTTAATACTCTTTCAATACTTCCTATACTGATGTCTGGACACATTTCAGCAATTTCTTGTTTAGATATTTTGCCTAAATGATTTTTTATTATTGTTTCTGTTCTATCTTTTATTGTCATTTTTTTATTTGACATATATTCAACTCTATCTGCAAATTCTTTGTATGCAGATAATATAATTCCTAAATAGTATTCTACAAAAAATTCATAATTGTTTTTGTTTTCATGCCATTTTTTTGAGCTTTGTTCTAATGTATCATAATATGATTCTTTTGTATTTTCTACTATTTTTTCTATACTAATGTATTTACCAACAATGTATCCGCTTTTATATAATAATAATAAAGTTAGCAATCTGCTTATTCTTCCATTACCATCATTAAATGGATGTATTGATAAAAAGTCTAGTATAAAGATTGGTATTAAAAATAGTGGATCTATTTCTCCTAATTTTATTTCTTCATTATATGATGAACATAGCTCTTCTATTGCTTTTGGCGTTTCAAATGCAGACGTTGGTTTAAATCTTACTTTTTTGTTCCCTTTTTCATCTGTCTTTTTTAATATATTGTCTGAGTCTTTAAATTTTCCGCCTATACTTTTGCTACTGTATTTGTACAAATATTTGTGCATTTGTAATATTATATTTGGTGTTATATCAATATTTTCATAATTTTCATGTATTAATTCTAGTACATCTCTATATCCTGCAATTTCTTCTTCGTTTCTGTTTTTGGGTTTTACTTTGTCATTTACTAATTCATTTATTCTTTTATCTGTTGTTTCTATTCCTTCTATTTTGTTAGAATATTCTGTACTTTGAATTTTTGCAATATTTAATAAACTTGTTATGATATCTTGTTTTGCTTCTATATATAATGTTTGTTTTCCTTTATATTCATGTATCGCTGATACTAGGTTGATTATGTTATTTGTGTGAATTGAATTTACTTCGTTTTTTAAGTTATATTTCCTCAATTGCTACATTCCTCCTTTTAACTCCTACATTTTAGCATAATTTGTGGCAATTGTCAATACCGTGTGGCAATTAACAATTTGTATTTTTTGCTTAGTAAGTAAATTTATTATTCTTGCATATTATGTTTATTTGTGCTATAATATTAACGGTTCTACCAAAAAAATTATAGAAAGGGTGAAAATATAATGATTGTATTTAAAAACGCAGTCATAACACATGTACGGAAAGTAGTAAGAGTGATTGAAACCAAACTTGTTGTTCACTTTGATGTGCACGGCATACGTAATACAACTCTTAATTACTTACTAGACATGGATTTGGCAAGACAACATGTTTTAATTAATGCACTCTTGGACTTTACAGATTCAAAAGAGTTTGCAGAATTAACTGGCAAATCCTTCAAAGTATACATGAAGGACAGTATCTTTGCAATTGCTAATTCTGACAAATCCAAGGTGTACATTAATTTAAAAAACAAAATTTTCACCATGGAGGAAGCTACAAAGATTTTAGAAAATCTCGAAAGCCAAACTTCACAAGACCCCTGAGGTATTACCTCAGGGGTTCTTGCTTATCCCAAAACTAATTTTCCAAATTTTGAATTAATATATTTTTCTAACTTTTGCATAAATTCATCTGGTTTAATTTCTTTTCTTGCAACCATATCTAAACCTTTTTCCCAGCTAGCAGTTAACTTTGGATTTAGCATATCTGGCATAGAATGATTGACAATATCAAAAATTGTTTCTCCTTTTAAAGTTGGAGTTATAATTTGTGTTTTATTATTTATAGCTATATATTGTATTTTTTCTAACTTTTTAATTATTTCTGCTCTTGTAGCACTCGTTCCAATGCCTGCTCCTTTTATCTGTTCTCTTAATTCCTCTTCTTCTATTAGTTTTCCTGCATTTTCCATAGCAAGAATAATAGAACCAGAATTGTATCTAGTTGGTGGAGAAGTTTCGGCATCTTTTATTTCAAAGTTTTGAACTTCAATTTCTTCTCCTTTTTTCAATTTGTTTAAAATTTCTATATTGTTTTCCACATTTTGTTTGTTTTCTGTGGATTTTTCTTCACCTTTTTTCTCATTTGGTTTTAATATTTCTAGGTATCCCTGTTTAATACATACTTTTTGGCTTGTAGAAAATGTTTCCCCTTCTACTTCACATGTAATTTGAACTTTGTTATATTCTGCTGATGGATAAAAAATGCTTAAAAATCTTTTTACAATTACATTATATACTTTTGCTTGTATATCTGATAAACTATTAAAGTTTTCAAAACCTTGACCTGTTGGAATAATTGCATAATGATCTGTTATTTTACTGTCATTTACGTATTTTGTTTTTATTAAATTTGTAGAATATTTTTCTTCTACCATTTTCTTAATATATCCTTGTACTTCTTCGTCTTTATAATTTTTAGCTATCCCATTTAAATTTTTTGTAATTTCTTTTGCAACTGCAGTAGACAAAACTCTTGCATCTGTTCTAGGGTATGTTACTAATTTTTTTTCATATAAATTTTGTATAACTTCTAATGTTTCATCTGGTTTTATTTTAAACCTTTTTGTACATTCATTTTGTATTTCTGCTAAGTTGAATAAAAGTGGAGCATTTTCTTTCTGCTTTGATTTTTTGAGTTCTGTTATAACACCTTTTTTTCCTGCTAAATTACTTATTAATTCTTTTGCCGTTTCTTCTTTTTTAAATCCTGTATCATTATATAATTTAGGGCTTTCATACATTTTTGATTTTGGATTTACTTTCCACTCTGCTTGAAATGATGATTTTTCATCTCCAAATGTCCCTACTATTTTATAATATTTTGTTTTTACAAAGTTCCTAATTTCTCTTTCTCTTATAACTATCATTCCTAATACACATGTCATAACTCTTCCAACTGATATTGAAGTTCTTCCTTCTTTTATTTTTTGCGCTAAATTTCTTCCATAAACAATAGTTAATAATCTTGAGAAATTGATTCCTATTAGGTAATCTTCTTTTGCTCTTAAATATGCACTATCTGACAGGCTATCATATTCTGATAAGTCTTTTGCTTCTCTAATTCCCCTTAAAATTTCTTCTTCTGTTTGAGAATCTATCCAGACCCTTTTCATCTTTGCTTTTGGATTTGGCTTTGCCATCATAAATACTAGCCTTTGTATATACTCTCCTTCACGTCCTGAGTCTCCTGCATTATATATTGTTTCTATGTCTTCTCTTTGCATTAATTCTTTTACTATATTAAATTGATTTTCAACTGCTGGAATTACTTCATATTTCCACTTTTTTGGTATAAATGGTAGTGTATCTAATCTCCAAAATTTTAAGCTTGCATCATATTTTTCTGGATAACTCATTGTAACTAAATGTCCTACACACCATGTTATAATCCAGTTTTCTGATTCTAGATATCCATTTTTTCGTTTTGTTGTAATTTTTAATGCTTTTGCAAATTCCATTGCAACTGATGGTTTTTCAGTAATTAACAAACTTTTTCCCAAGTTTTCCATTCCTTTCGCATTTATTTTTCCGATTAATTTAATATTCAATATTATTATAGTCGATTTTTGTTTTTTGTCAATAATAAACATTATTATATTTTTTATTTTATATATTAAATATTTTCTATAAAAATTGAAAAATTTCCTTGTAATATCAAGCTTTTTGTTGTATAATAATCACAATAATTTACAAAAAGTAAGGGGATTGATATTTATGGGATATAATTTTTCTGAAATTGAGCCTAAATGGCAAAAATATTGGGATGACAATAAAACGTTTTTTACTGATGTTTGGGATTTTTCTAAGCCAAAATTTTATGCATTAGATATGTTTCCTTACCCATCTGGGCAAGGTCTACATGTAGGACATCCAGAGGGATATACAGCTACTGATATTGTATCTAGAATGAAAAGAATGCAAGGATATAATGTTTTACACCCTATGGGATGGGATGCATTTGGTCTACCTGCTGAACAATATGCAATTAAAACTGGGAATCATCCATCAGAATTTACAAAACAAAATATTGCCACATTTAAAAGACAACTAAAAATGCTTGGTCTTTCTTTTGACTGGGATAAAGAAATTGCTACTTGTGACCCAGATTACTATAAATGGACTCAATGGATTTTCAAACAACTTTTTGAAGACGGATATGCAAAACTTATTGATATGCCTGTAAATTGGTGTGAAGAACTTGGATGTGTATTGTCTAATGATGAAGTAATTAATGGGAAAAGTGAAAGAGGTGGATTCCCTGTTGTTCGTAAGAATATGAGACAATGGGTTTTAGATATACCAAAATATGCAGATATATTATTAGATGGACTAGATGACCTTGATTGGCCAGAGTCTACAAAAGAAATTCAAAGAAATTGGATTGGTAGATCAGAGGGTGCTGAGGTAACTTTCAAAGTTGCAGGAAAAGACAATCTTGAATTTACTGTGTTTACAACAAGACCTGACACATTGTTTGGAGCTACTTATTGTGTATTAGCTCCAGAACTTGATTTGGTAAATAAAATTACAACAGCTGACCAAAAGAATGCTGTTGAAGAATATAAAAAACAAACTGCTAGCAAATCAGATTTAGAAAGAACAGAACTAAATAAAAATAAAACTGGTGTATTTACTGGTAGTTATGCTATTAATCCTGTAAATGGTAAAGAAATACCAATTTGGATTTCTGATTATGTTTTAGCAAGTTATGGTACTGGTTGTATTATGGCTGTCCCTGCACATGATCAAAGAGATTATGAGTTTGCAAGTAAATTTGGAATTGAAATCATCCCTGTTTTAGAAGGTGGAGATATCTCTAAAGAAGCTTTTACTGGTGATGGAACTCATATAAATTCTGATTTCTTAAATGGTCTTAATAAAGAAGATTCAATAAATAAAATTATTAATTGGTTAGAAGAAAAGAAAATAGGTTCAAGAAAAGTTAATTATAAGCTTCGTGAATGGATTTTTGCAAGGCAACGTTATTGGGGAGAACCTATTCCAATTGTATATTTAGATGATGAAATGAGAGCCCTTGCAGATGAAGAATTACCTTTAGTTTTACCAGAATTAGAAGATTACGCTCCATCAAAAACTGGAAATTCTCCATTAGATAAAGCTACTAATTGGGTAAATACTACTGTTGATGGAAAACCTGCCAGACGTGAAACAAGTACTATGCCAGGTTCTGCTGGTTCTAGTTGGTATTTTCTTCGCTATATAGACCCTAAAAATAATTCAGAATTTGCAAATAAAGAATTATTGGCTCATTGGTTACCAGTTGACTTATACATGGGTGGTCCAGAACATGCTGTAGGCCATTTGTTATATTCTAGATTTTGGAATAATTATTTATATAATAAAGGTATTGTTCCTGTAAAAGAACCATTTAAAAAGCTTCGTCATCAAGGTATGATTTTAGGCACTAATGGAGAAAAAATGAGTAAATCTAAAGGAAATGTTGTTAACCCTGATGATATGGTTAAACAATATGGTGCAGATAGTTTAAGAGTTTATGAAATGTTTATGGGACCTATAGAAGCAGCAAAGCCATGGGATCCAAACGGAATTGAGGGTTCTAAAAAGTTCTTAGACAAAGTTTGGAGACTATATGTTGAATCTGGGAAAATTAAAAATGAAGCAAATCCTAATTTAGAAAGAGCTTATCACTTTACAGTTAAAAAGGTTACTGATGACTTTGAAACTATGAACTTTAACACAGCAATTTCTCAAATGATGATATTTGTTAATACTGTAAATAAAGAAGATGTTTTCCCACTTGAATATGCTGAAGGATTTTTAAAATTGTTAAATCCAGTAGCTCCTCATATTACAGAAGAATTATGGGAAATTTTGGGTCATACAGATACTATTGCTTATGCAAAATGGCCTACTTATGATGAATCAAAAACAGTTTCTGATGAAATAACTCTCCCAATTCAGTTTAATGGGAAGTTAAAAGCTACAATTAAAATTGTGCAAGATGAAGATGAAGTAGCAGTAAAAGAAAAAGTACATAATGAAATTGATTCAAAGCTTGAAGGAAAAACTATTGTAAAAGAAATTTATGTAAATAATAAAATTTATAACATCGTGCTAAAATAAAGTTGAGGCCACGCCTCAACTTTATTTTAGTACTTTATTTATTACTGCCATTCTTACAAATACTCCATTTTGCATTTGAGGATATATTCTTGATTTACTACATTCTACACATTCATCTGTTATTTCAACATTTCTATTAAATGGAGCTGGATGCATAATAATTGCCGTATCTTTCATCATTTTCAATCTTTTGTTATTCATACCATATTTTTCGTTGTATTCTATACCTGTCATCTGCATTTTTTCTTGATGTCTTTCATGCTGCACACGTAATAGCATTACAATATCTACTTTTGAAATTATTTCATCTAATGGTACATAGTTTAGCTCTTTTTCTGCATATTCTTCTGGTCCGCTTGTATATACTTCCATTCCTAATCTTTCCATTACTTTAATATTTGAATGCGCGACTCTAGAATGCTTAATGTCTCCTACAATTACGGCTCTTAATCCTTTAAATTGTTTAAATTCTTCTTTTATTGTCATTAAGTCTAGTAGTGATTGAGTTGGATGGTCTTTTTTTCCGTCTCCTCCATTTAAAATAGGTATTTTTATATTTGTTAATTCTTTATAATATTCATCTTGTGAATGTCTAATAACAAGGGCGTCTACTCCAAATGATTCAAATGTTTTTACTGTATCATATAAACTCTCACCTTTTTGCAAACTTGAAGATTCTGGTGCAAAATCTATTGTTTTACATCCTAATTTAAGTGCTGCTGTTTCAAAACTGTAGTGAGTTCTTGTTGATGGCTCAAAAAAAAGGTTAGCTATAATTTTTTCTCCATTATAGTTAACCTTTTTTTTACCATATTTAAAATTATGGGCATCTTCTAATATTTCTTCGATTTCTTCTACTGTTAAATCTGCTAATTTTACTATGTTCATTTTTATTTTCCCTCCTTTTTCATTTTTATTATTTTATCACTACAATTCGCATATATCAATATGTTTTGAAAATTTTATTTACAAATTTGAAAAAACTGTGTATAATAAAAATAGGAAATAAGAATCCACAAAGTGGTTGCCGAAAGAAGATAAAATAACCATTCCCTCGTCAAAGCAGAATGGTTATTTTTTATTGCATATGTAACAAAAACATAAAATAAACTTATAAAAACTATTATGCTGATTTTAATTCTAGTCTTAATTTGTCTGCAATCATTGCAATAAACTCTGAGTTTGTTGGTTTTCCTTTTGCTGCTGAAATTGTATATCCAAATATATTTTCTACAGCTTCTTGTTGACCTCTTCCCCATGCCACTTCAATTGCATGACGAATTGCACGCTCTACTCTAGATGGTGTTGTTCCAAATTTAACTGCAATTTTTGGATATAAACTTTTTGTTATTTGGTTAATAACATCAATATCGTTAATAACCATGATAATTGCTTCTCTTAAATATTGATATCCTTTTATATGTGCAGGTACTCCAACTTCATGAATCACATTTGTAACGAGTGCTTCTAGATTTTGCTCATCTTTTACAGAGTCTTTTGGAATATCAATATAAGGTGTCCTTGTTTCTCTTGTAATAAAATTGTTATTTCCTTTTGCTCTTGATGGCTTGTAATTCTTAATTTCTCTTATCCTTTGAATTAAAAGCTCAATATCAAAAGGTTTTACTACATAATATTCTGCTCCTAGCTCAATTGCTCTTTGTGTTATTTTGTCTTGTCCAACTGCTGAAAGCATAATGCATACTGGTTCTTTTTCTATATTTCTATTTTTAATTTTTTCTAAAACTCCTAGTCCATCTAAGTGTGGCATTATAACATCTAGTAATACAATATCTGGTGTTGTATTGGCTAAAATGTCCACAGCTTCTACTCCATCCTTTGCCATAGCAATTACTTCCATGTCTTCGTTCTTGTTAATGTAAGATGCTAATGTGTTTCTGAATTCTTGATTGTCATCTGCAATCATAATTGTCATTTTTTCTTTCATTTGTACTCTTTCCTTTCCTCTTAAATATTAATGGTACTAAATTTTGTAACCTTGTTTATTATAATACCACTTAAATACCATTTCAAGATTTTTGGAAATATTTGCCATTTTTATTTACAAAAGTACAAATTTTATTTACTTCTTGTCACAAATTTCATACATAAAAATTTTATATCTTTTAAATTTATCGATTTTGTTTCAAAATCGTCAAAAATTTTTTGTTTTATACTTTCTTCTAGCTCTATTTTACAAACAACGTTTTCTGAATATTCCGAATTAACAATAGAAATATTATTGTTTTTACAATAATATTTAAAATTTTCAAAATAATTGTAGTCTAGTGTAACTTCTAACATACAACCTTTGCACTTTTCTACCTTTTTAGAGCATTCTATCGCTTTTTTTGTACATTCTGAGTAACTTCTTACTAATCCGCCTGTTCCTAATAAAATTCCACCAAAATATCTTGTTACAATAACTAATACATTTGCTAAATTTTCTTTTTGCAAAATATTTAACATTGGACCTCCTGCTGTACCAGAAGGCTCTCCATCATCACTTGATTTTTCTACAATTGTGTCATTTTCTGCTATTCTATAGGCTACACAATTATGCCTTGCGTCAAAATACTTTTTCTTACATTCTTTTATTATTTTTTCCGCTTCTTCCACACTTTCTACATGATAAAGATTAGCAATAAATTTTGACTTTTTTTCTGTTATTTCAGAAGTACAATTTTCTTCTATTGTTATAAAATTATTCATCTTTTTATTCCTTTTCTTATTAACTTTTTCCTGCAGTATATCCTGTAGAATATGCAATTTGGAGATTGAATCCTCCTGTATATGCATCTACATCTATAATTTCCCCTGCAAAATATAGCCCTTTTACTATTTTAGATTCCATTGTTTTAGGATTAATTTCTTTTATATCAATTCCACCACTTGTTATAATTGCTTCTTCAATTGGTCTAAAGTCTTTTAGTATTACTTCAAAGTTTTTTAGAAGTTTTATTATCTTATATCTTTCTTGTTTTGTTATTTCATTTACTTTTTTGTTTGGATTTATTCCTGTTCTTTCAATAAACAATGGTATTAATTTTTTTGGTAATAATTTATCTAAACTATTTTTATATTGTTTATTTTTAAATTCGTTAAAATCTCTTAATATTCTTTCGTCTAATTTTTCTTTGCTTAGTGCAGGTTTTAGGTCGATTGATAATTTTATTTTTTTGTTTTTTAGCAATTCTTCAATATTTTTATATCTAACACAATGAGCAGATCCACTTAAAATAATTGGGCCAGATACACCAAAGTGTGTAAATAACATTTCGCCAAAATCTTGATAAATTTGTTTATTATTTTCAATATCATTTATTTTTATTTCTACATTTCTTAGACTTAAGCCTTGCAAGTTTTCTTTTACGTCTTTATCATATATCTCAAATGGAACTAATGATGGCTTTATTTTGGTTATGTTATGACCTAATTCTTTAGCAATTTTATACCCATCACCATTTGAACCTGTAAGTGGATAACTTTTTCCACCTGTTGCTAAAATTACTTTATCTGCATAAATTTTTTGGTTATTTACTATTACACCTTTAACTATCCCATTTTCTTGTATGATTTTTTCCACATATGTTTCATATTCTACTTTAATTCCTAAGTCAGAAATACATTTTTTAAAACACTCTAATACATCTTGTGATTTGTCTGTTACAGGGAATATTCTGTTTCCTCTTTCTTCTTTTACTTCTAATCCATATTGCTTTAAAAATTCAATTATATCTTCATTTGTAAAGTTTTGAAAACAACTATATAAGAATTTACCGTTTCCTGGTATGTTTTTTATAAATTCATCAATTGGTAAGGAAGATGTTATATTGCACCTTCCTTTTCCAGTAATCAATAATTTTTTTCCTAATGTTTTCATTTTTTCTAGGATTACTACTTGGTTACCTTGTTTTGCACTTGCAATTGCTGCCATCATCCCAGCAGGTCCCCCTCCAACTACTATAACTTTCATAAAAATCTCCATTTATATATCATTGTTTTTAATGATAAAGTTGCTCGATTGCTTTTAATATTCCCAACTTTCCATATTCATAAGTAAGCCCTCCTTGCATATATGCAATGAAAGGCTCTCTTATTGGTCCATCACAACTTAGTTCAATTGTTGAGCCTTGTGTAAATGTTCCTGCTGCCATAATTACATCATCTTCATATCCTCCCATTGGTGATGGGAAAGGTAATACATTTGAGTCTATTGGCGAACCTTTTTGAATACCTTGACAGAATTTAACTAGTTTTTCTTCTGAACCTAATTTTATTGTTTGGACAATGTCTGCTCTTTTTATATCAAATTTTGGTTCTACATCATATCCTAATTTTTCTAAGATTCTGCTTGCAAATACTGCTGTTTTTACACTACTTGCAACTACAATTGGTGCAAAGAATAGTCCTTTTATTAATAGTGGGTTTTGATTTAAAGATGGACCTATTTCTTTTCCTATTCCTGGTGCTGTTAATCTTTCTGCACATAGCTTAATTAGTTCTTTTTTGCCAACAATATATGCTCCAGATGTTGCAATTCCTGCTCCTAAATTTTTCATTAAAGAGCCTACAGCTATATCTGCCCCTACTTCAATTGGTTCTTTTTCTTCTACGAATTCTCCATAACAATTGTCTACCATTATTATTACATCTTTGTTTACTTCTCTTATTTTAGAAATGACATTTTCAATTTTTTCTATATTTAGGCTTTCTCTTGTTGAATATCCTCTTGATTTTTGAATTTCTACTAATTTTACATCCTGTTTTTTTAGTCTTTCTTGAATTGTAACAATATCAAAGTCATTGTTTATTAATTCAAATTGTTCATATTTCACACCAAATGCTTTTAGTGAACTTCTACTTTCTTCTTTACCTATACCAATTACTGTTTGTAAAGTGTCATATGGTGCTCCTGTTATGCTTATCATTGTATCATTTGGGCGAAGTAACGCAGAAAGCGTTATAGAAAGTGCGTGTGTCCCTGAAATAAATTGCGTTCTAACTAAGCTATCTTCTGCTTTAAATATATGACTATATATTTCTTCTATTTTATTCCTTCCTGGCTCATCAATCCCATAACCAGTAGATGAGTTTAGATGTGCTTCTTGCAAATTACATTCTTGAAATGCATCTAAAACTTTTTTACTATTTATTTCACATATTCTGTCTATTTCTTCAAAAATAGGCTTTATTTCTTTTTCTACTTCTTTTGTTAATTCTTCTATATTTTGCATACAAATCCCCTTTTTATTATATTTATTCTTTTGAGCATTAACTAAAATGTCGCATTCGGAAGCTTTCCCAATGCGACATCTTTATGTTAGTCTATATTATAATACGTATTTTTTAATTAAGAATATTCCTCCACCTAATGTTATTAAAATTATAAATGTTAATCCTAAGTATGTTGGAGCAGCACCTGTTCCAATTGATAACATAACTGGAGCATCATCTATATCGTCTTCTCCTTTTACTTGGTTATCAGGTGTAGAGTCCTTGTCTGGAAGCCCATATGGATTATCGTCTTCTGATATTTCTGCTGTATTTATTTTTACTCCCATATTGTCTTGACTATTTATCCATGTAAGTACTACTTCTATGTCTGCATATTCTCCTGGTTGTAATAATTTATTTTCTAATAATCTTGTTGAAATAACATTATTTCCTTCGTCTGTCCATCCTGGGTTATCTGATGCTACAAATTTAAGTCCTTCTGGTATATAATCTGTTATTTCTTTTGCATATCCTTCTACATCTCCTTGATTATATACACGAATTGAGTATCTAAATTTGATTGTTACATCATTTATTTTTCCTCTAGGAATTTCTAATTTAACAATTTCTTCTGGATCATCCCATGCGTCATGCCCTGTGTTACTTACCGCTTGTTTTCCATTATATGTTACAATTGCTTGTGTTACCCATTTTCTAAGTGCTAAGTCAAATTCTTTTACTAGTACTTTTTCAAAGTCATCATCATCTTCTTGTCCTGGAATATAACTTCCTGTTTCGTCATCTTTATATCCTGGCCAGTCACTAGGAAGTTTTACATTATCTTCTTCTGAATCTCTATCTTCAGCTGGTTGTTTGTTTGCATCTAAATATTTAGTAATATCTGCAATGTTAGTAATATTCTCGTTTGTGATTGCTGAGTCTTTAACTCTACACATGATTGGTACTTCTTGGTATGATAAAGTAATTTCCCCATCTTCTGTTTTAGCTGCATCAATTAAGCTGTCTTTTAAATATGTTGTTGTAACTGTTCTTCCATCTTCTGATACTTCCCAACCATATTCTTCATTAAATTCTCCATCAACAAATTCTAGATTTGATGGTAAGTGATCTTTTATTTCTGCTGCATATCCATCTATATCACCTTCATTATATACTCTTAGCATATAAATTATTGTATCACCTTTTTGTACAATAACAGGTTCTTTAGTATGATTATATGTTGCAGTTGTTACTTTCTTTCCATCTTCTCCTACTGTGTTTAATTTAGATGTGTCAACTTCTGGTTCTCTTGTATAAGTTCCGTCTGAGTTTTTTAGATATTCTGTATTTTCAACTGTTTCATCTGAACTTACAGCTATAATGAATTTTCTTAGTGCTAAATCAAATGAACCTAATACAATATTATCGTAGTCTTCATCATCTTCATATTTTTTCCAATCTTCTGTATCAGAATCTCTATCTACAACAGGTTTTCCATCTTCATCGGCATCTTCTGTAATTGCTGCCTCATTTCTGATTATTTCTCCTGATGTATCATCTGATATGACTTTTAACTTAACAGATACTTCTTTATAGTCTAAATCTTCTTCTGTTTTTGTACCATCATTTTCTCCAAAGGCTTTTATTAAATTGTCACCTGCTCTTGTTTCACTTTCTTTTGATAAATAATCTGTTGTAATACTTTCAACCAAGTTGTTGCTACCATACTTAGCAACCCATAAGTATTTCTGGTTGAACTCTATTGCTTCTTTTTCTTCATCTGTGAATGATGAATCATTATCTAGCTCTTCTCCTTCTTTTTCAGACCATATGAATTCTAGTCCTTCTGGAATGTCTTCTGTTATTTCTTGTGCATAACCATCTTTATATCCTTCATTATATATTCTAAATGTATATGTTACTATATCACCTTTTTTTACATATATTGGATCTTTGTTTAATTTATAATCTGCTGTTGTTTCAGAATCTGTTCCAGTCGTATTTAGTCTGCTTACATCAACGCTTTCTATTCTTTCTGGTACTTCATTACCATTTACCTCTGTGATTCTTTTAATTAATTTTAAGTCAAATTCTGATGTTGGTTCTAATACTAACTTTTCAAAATCATCATCATCTTGTTGTCCTTTATAGAAATAATTTGAATCTCCTAGAGTATCTTTATTACTATTATTTCCTTTATAATCTGACATATTATCTTTGTTAACACTTGGCGCTGTTCCTGGTTCAGAGTCTCTATCTTCTCCTTCTTCAGTTGTAATCACTTTGTCATTATCATCAGCATTAATTTCTTCTGAAATCCAAGCAACATTTGTTAATATTTTTCTACCTGTTTCATTTGGTTGTGCTTTAACTTCACATTTAATTTGAATTGTTTCCGAGTCTAAATCACCAGATTCTGAATATGGCTCAAGGTTATTAGTATCACTTGCTTTACGTTTTAGAGTTACCTTATTAGTAGTTGTATCATAAGTATCTAATTCAAAAGCTCCTCCTTCGATAACTCCTTTAAACTCTAGTCCTGTTGGTAATTGATCTACAATTTTAGTAGCTCTACCAGCTTTGTCTCCTTCATTGTATATTGTTATGTTGTATGTTACAATATCTCCTGTTTTTACTGTTACTGGATCTTTTCTGTGTTTATATGATGCTGTAGTATCTGACCCATCATCTAGATCATCTGTATCTATTGTTGGAACTCTAGTAGGTAGCGTAACTTCTTGTCCATCACGTTCTACTTTTGTTATGTATTTTCTTAAAGCTAAGTCAAATTCTCCCTCTGGTTCTCTTGTAACCTCCATTAAAGGTTGAGTATTTGATTTATCTGTACTACTTGTATATAATGTTAATTTTGTACTAGTGTTTATCTTATTTGCCGATGCATTAGCTTTTGCTTTTTCAATTAAAGCTTTATATAATATGTGTGCTTGATTAGCAAGTATTTGTCCTTTATCTGTCTCTACTTTTTCATAGTCAGACAGTGGTTGATATTTATATTGATCATTATCGTCCTTCATTGGATCTGTCATATATTGTAGCCATGATGAATTATCGTCCGCGTCTGTATGGTCATATAATTCTTTATTGTCATCATTTTGGTTTGAGTTAGTAAAATACCAGATGGCTGCTTGTTGTACTGCTTTTAATAAGTCATCGTAATCTTTTAATTTATAACTATTATAACCACTTACTTGAGAACACGAATATGCACCATTATATGCTTCAGAAATTGTATAATTTTCCATTAAATCATTTAATTTTTCTTCATCATCTACTTTATTTTCGTTTAGATCGAATGGAACATATATTAAATCTGCTAATGCTAATAGTGCTTTGTAATTTTCTTCACTAATATTGCTAATTATAGGATTACTGTTTGTGTTACTTGGAATAATAGATGATTGTTCTGCTTTCATGTCATAAGATTCTGTGTATATTCCCTTTTGATTGGTATTTTGAAATCCTTGGCCTGATTTAATGCAGTATAAATATGTAGATTTACCTGCAGTTCCATTTGAATCTGTTTTCATTATATTCCAAATTTTGATTCCATTTCCAATACCTGGCTCACCAATAGCATATCCTATTTTTCCATCATTTTCATTGCTTACATTACTATTTTCTGACATTAGCTCATTAACTTTAAAATATAATGTTTCATTCAGTTGTTTTCCAGCAGCTATTGATTCGTTACTTAATGACAGAATTGAAATCATCATAATTAAGGCAATTGTTCCTAATAAAATCCTTTTTAATTTCATAAAATTCTCTCCTTAAAATAAAATATATAATCTGCTAATTCCTATTTTACTCTTTTTTTTTATAAAGTCAATAGGCATTTTTAAAGCATTTTTTAAAATAATTTTTTCGTTTGTTTAAGGCTTACGGAAGCCATGTTTAAAAAACACCTTATTCATTTAAGCCCTACATTACAATTATATTACATTTTCGTCACAAAATCAAGTGTTTATGTTAATTAATTTGAATTTTTTGTATTTCCGCAAGGTTTTTTGTGTTTTTTTCTACATATATACTAATGAACTATTTAATAATCAAAAAAAAAGAAGTGGAATAATTTTAATTTCCACTTTCTATTTCATTGAATTTAATTTTTTTGATAAACTAGATTTTTTTCTTGCTGCTGTGTTTTTAACAATAACACCTTTTGTGCAAGCTTGGTCTATTTTTTTAGTAGCTTCTGAAAATAGAGTTTTTGCTTCCTCTACTTTTCCAGCTTCTACCGCTTCTTCAAATTTTTTAACAGCTGTTTTATATGCAGATTTAATCATATTATTTCTTAAAGTTTTTTTCTCAATTACTTTAACTCTCTTTTTTGCTGATTTAATGTTTGGCATTAATTGCACCTCCTTTTAGTCTTATTACACTATAACATGAATTATTTTACCATATTTTTCATTGTTTTGCAATACATTTTCAAAAAATTTTTCACATTTTATGTCAAATGTTAAATTTGTGTAGATTTAACTTTCTTTTCCATTGAAATTAATCCATATACATGTTACCATTATATCAGAGAGGGTTGATGCTCATATGTTTAGAAAAATTATAAATACATATAAAAATATGGATATGAAAGTACATAGTATTTTAAAACATGGATTAAAATTTTGCTCTATATTATGCATTGTTTCTATTATAATGTTATTTACATATAATATATTGTTTTCTTCCCCATTAATGTATCATATTGGGTTATCTTTATTTAGATTAAGTTTAATTTTTGCAATAGAGTTTTTTATATGTGCTTTTGCAATAGATGGTATAAAAAGGCAAGTAAGCTAGGTTATTCTAGTTTATTTGCCTTTTTTATATTATCTTTCTTCTTCATTGGAACTTTTTTGTTTTCTTATTTCATCTAATTTATCAATTTTACCTGAAATATGGTCTATTCTTTGTTCTTTTACATTATGATATAAAATATTGCTTTTTAGCAATTCTTCTTTTTGTATTTTCTCATAAGCTTGATTTTCTGGGTTATATATATAAAATACATCTTCATCATCTTTTCTAATAATCATTATGTTTTTTGATTTCCTT
>CANQEA010000009.1 GCA_947594095.1 uncultured Clostridia bacterium
TATGGTGTATGAATGAAATCAATCACCATACTAATAATATAAAAATTTAATTTTAAAAATTAAAATGTTAAAAACTTAATTATATTTGATTTGCTCTGCACTTTTTTACTAAACATATTTTTGTTTACTTTGCATAAAATCTACATTTGTTGACAAAATATAAAAGCTACCCCCAAAATTATGTATGAAAAAAATACTTGAAAAAAATTAAATATTATTGTATAATATTACTGAAACACGATTATAATAATCGTAATTCAGTATAGGAGTGATAAAATGTTTATAGGAAGAACAGAAGAACTTGATAGATTAAATCAATTATATAAAAGAGATGAATTTCAAATGGTTGTAATATATGGTAGAAGAAGAATTGGAAAAACAACTCTTATTAGCGAATTTGTAAAAAATAAAAAGGCTATCTTTTTCTCAGCTGAAGAAGCAAATGATGTATTAAATTTAGAAACAATTTCAAATAAAATATTTGATACATTTAATATTCCAAAGGAACAAATAGGTGGTTTTAAAAGTTGGAATGATGTATTTAATTTTTTAGGTGAAAAATCAAAAAATGAAAGAATCATTTTGGCTATAGACGAATTCCCTTATGCAGCCCAAGCAAATAAATCTTTAAAATCTATATTGCAAAATTGTATAGATAAAAATTTAAAAGATACAAAATTATTTTTAATTTTATGTGGAAGTCAAATAAGTTTTATGGAAGAAAATGTACTAGGTTATAAAAGTCCATTATTTGGCAGAAGGACGGCACAAATAAAGTTAGAATCATTTGACTATTATACATCTTCTCAAATGATAAAATCTTCAAGTAACGAAGATAAAATAAAATACTATAGTGTGATTGGAGGAACTCCCTATTATTTATCAAAAATCAATGAAAATTTATCCTTTGAAGATAATATTAAGGAACTATATTTTGATAAGTCCGGATATCTATATGATGAGCCAATGATGTTACTTAGACAAGAATTAAGAGAGCCTGCTATGTACAACTCAATAATTACTGCCATTGCATCGGGAGCAAGCAGGCTAAATGAGATTTCAAGTAAAATTGGTGAAGAAAGTTCCAAAACTATAAAATATATAACAACATTAATAAATCTTCATATATTATATAAAGAATTTCCATTTCATGAAGATATAGCTAAAAGTAAAAAAGGCATTTATAAAATATCTGATAATTGTTATAGATTTTGGTATAAAAATGTATTTTTAAATAAATCAGGAATTGAAAGTGGTATTGGAAATAAAATTGCAAAAAATGTATTAAATAATATTAATTTATTTATAGGAAAACCTGCATTTGAAGAAATATGTTTACAATATATTAAAAGAAAAAATATGGAAGATAAACTACCTTTTTTAGCTACACGTTTTGGTACTTGGTGGGGAAATGATAGTCAAAGTAAACAACAAACAGATGTTGACGTTATAGCAGATAATAAAGAAGAAAAAAAGATTATTCTAGGTGAATGCAAATGGAGAAATAACATTAGTTTTACTACCGAAATAAGGAAGTTAATGGATAAAAAGAAATTATTTCCACAATATAATGAATATTATTTTTATTTCTTTTCTAAAGAAAAGTTTAGTGACGAAGCTAAAAGTATGGAAAAAGAAAACAATAATTTAAAATTAATTGATTTAGATATGTTATTTAAATAATAATAAATAAAAAAGACAACATGTAAAAATATACTGAACAAAAATAATTGGACATTTTTTAATTAGGTACTAGGCAGCTTGGGAATGAACTCTGCATTGTACAGGGCTCATTCCTTTTAACTTGCCCTTTATTCTTTTATTATCAAATAACAAATATCTTGCATATTTGTTATAAAAATATAGCTATATACTATATGTTGATTTTTATATATCCAAACTATTTGAGTCTAACAAAAAATCCTCTAATCCAATTATTAAAATACCTTTTTCATTTCTCCAAGGTTTAATATCGTCTTTTACAATAATTATTTTTTTAAAATTATCATCAATATTAATTAATGATTTTTGCTCTTGTTCCATTTTTTCTTTATTTGGAATTGCAAAAGCAGATTGAATATAATATCTTTTGCTCGCTTGATTACATACAAAATCCACTTCTAACTGTTTTCTAATTGTTTTTCCCATATTATTATTTTCAAAATGTTCAACAACTCCTACATCAACATTATATCCTCTAACTAATAATTCATTATATATCAAATTTTCAATCAAATGATCTTCTTCTTGCTGTCTAAAGTTTAATCTTGCATTTCTTAATCCTATATCAGTAAAATAATATTTTGATGGTGTTGATATATATTTTTTGCCTTTTATATCATATCTTTCAGCCTTATTTATCATAAACGCATCTAGTAAATAATCAATATAATTGCTAACGGTTTTATCTGTTACATCTATTATAGAATTGCTTACAAATGTATCAGCTATTTTTTTTGGATTAGTTAATGAGCCAGTAGAAGAAGCTAAAATATTGATAACGGCATCTAGTACATCTTTTCTTTGTATTCCATTTCTTTCAATAATATCATTTATATATGTGTTTTCAAATAAGCTATTTAAATATTTACTTTTTTGTTCTTCTGTTTTTCTAGATAAAATATAAGGCATTCCTCCATAAGTTATATATTCCTTAAAAGCATTCTTTGTTTCTCCATCATATCCAGATAAAAATTCAGAAAATGTTAAAGGATAAACTCTTATTTCGTCTCCTCTGCCTCTAAATTCTGTTACAATATCGCTTGACAAAAATTTTGAATTACTTCCTGTAACATAAACATCCAAATTCTTTTTTCTTAGCAAACTATTTAATACACTTTCAAAGCCATCAACTACTTGGATTTCATCTAATAAAATATAATACATTTCATTATCTTCTATTTTACTCATTATAAAATCATATAATAAGTGTTTTTCACGATATTTTTCGTTTTCTATTGAATCTAGCTCTAATTTTATAATATGATTTTCTTTTATTCCTTGAGATAATAAATAATCTTTAAAAATGGGATCAAGTAAAAAGGATTTTCCACATCTTCTTATACCCGTCACAATTTTTATCATATCATTTTCTTTTCTACTTATTAAAGCATTTAAATACAAATCTCTTTCAATCTTTTTCATACTATGTATTGCCTCCAATTCATTTTTTCGTGGAATTCCACATTTTTTCGTAATTTATTATAGCTATTTTTTCTTCCTTTGTCAATAATATATTTCATATTTTTGTGGAATTCCACACTTTTTCGTAATCAATTATATTATATACCAAACATTTATATAATATTCTTTTGATTTTATTTTCTGAAAGTTTACTACAATTATATATTTTGAAAATAGTTACTTTTTTCAATACAAATTTATTTTGTCAACAAATGTAGATTTTATGCAAAGTAAACAAAAAAATGTTTAGCAAAAAAAGTGCAGAGCAAATCAAACAAAATTCAAGTTTTTAACATTTTAATTTTTATATTATTAGTATGGTGATTGATTTCATTTATACACCATAAAAAAAAAAGAAAGGATGAATTATTATGAAAAAATCATTAACAATTTTAACAATCGCTATTTTAGCAATCGTAGCATTCGCAAGTTGCGTAAATGCTGCATCAGTACAAGCAAGTACTACAAACGTAAACGTAGGAGACACAGTTACTGTAACTGTAAAAACAGACAAACAATTTGAAGGAACTTCATTTACATTAACATTTGATGCAAGCAAATTTGAATATCAAAGTGCTTCATGTGTAGATGCTAATGGAGCAACATTAAATTTTGAAAATAACACTTCAAAAGCAGCGGAAGGAGAAGTATTTATCCAAGCTTACAGTGGATCATTAACTTCAGATACTGTAGTTGTTACATTTAAAGCATTAGCAGCAACAGAAGGAGCATCTTTCGATGTAAAAAATCTTATACTTTCTGGAACAGATGCAGAAGAATTAACAAACAATCCAGTAACAATTGCTGTTGCAACTGATAACGGAGGACAACAAGGTGGAAATACTGAAGGACAAGGAAACCAAGGTGAAGGAACTGGAACATCAACACAAGGAAGTGAAACTCCAGTTGATAAAAATGGAAATCCAATTAAAGGATTACCAAATGCTGGAACACCAATATTTGTTGGAGCTATTGCATTAATAGTTGTAGCAGGTGCAGTTCTAGTAATTAGAAACAGAAAATAATTGAAATATTATTAAATTAATATTTTATAAAACTATTTAGTTTTTATCTTTTAAGTAAGAAAGTACATTTAATAGTGTACTTTCTTACACAAAGTAATATAAAATAAAATTTATACTTTTAGGAGGAATGAAAAAGTGAAAAATTTTAAATTTTTATCAGCATTAGCCTTAACAGGAATGCTAACAACAAGTATCGTTGGAACATCATTAGCTGCTACAGATGTAGAAAGTAAAACACTTGATGTATATAAAAAATTAGTAGATGGATCAACAGTTGTACCATTTGTTTTAGCTAATAAAGATGATATTATTACACCAAACGATATTAAAACAAAATATACTAATGTAGAAGCTCCAGAAGCAGTAAAAACAGGTGATGAAATCACAGTTGATGGAACAAAAGCTACAGCAGTAGTATATGGAGACATTAACAAAGATGGATCATTAAATGTTCAAGATGTTACTTTAGCTGCAAAAGTTAGTGCAGGAAATGCTACATTAGAAGACAAAGTACAAATAGCAGCAGGAGATGTTGCAAATAATGATAAAGCAATAAATGTTCAAGATGTAACAAGACTTGCTAAATTTTCTGCTGGAAATTCTACAACTTATGTAGATGAACCACAAAAAGAAATTGAAGAACTAGACTTAAACTTAATGGTAAAGAAAGAAATATATGATGTTGAAGATAGTGTAGTTCAAGCAATAGACGAAAATGAAACTACTAGTGAAATTACAATGAGAGTTATCCCAGAAAATGTAACTACTAGAAAAAAAGCTGAATTTACATTATTAAATGTACCAGCAGGTACAACAATTTCTGGTGAACATATAACAGGCGGAGAAGTTTCATCAGATGGTGAATTAAAAGTAACTGTTTCAAATGAGACTTTACCAGGAGACTATACATTTACAATAACAAGTGATGGAAAAGTTAAAAATGTAACATTACATGTACTAAATGCAACTATGGGTGGAACATTTTCAATAGAAAAACTATTTGAAACATCAGATATGAATCAAGTAAATGAAGAAGTAAGAAAAAGCATGCAAGTAGAAGAAGTTGACTATACTGATATAACTGAAACTGTATCATCACTTGATTGGACTGAAGATGAACCTGTTCAATATAGTATGAATATTAATAAACTAACAGAAACAACAGTAGAAAATGAAACAGCAAAACATTTTGTAGTAAAAGTAAGATTAGATGAAGACTATAAATTCTATTATGGAGACGAATTAGTAGCAGTAAACAGAAAAACAGGAAAAAAATATATAACACAACATTCAACAACTGAAGTAAACTCTTATTTTGTATATTTAGATGCAAAAGAATTAAGCAGTGATATAGTAATAGCAAATAAAAATTCAACAGAAGCACAAATTACAAGTGAACAATATACAGACAATATAGTAATAGCAGTTGATTCATCAGATGCTATATTAAGAACAGTAAAAAATGATGATGGAAAGCCAGAAATTTCTAAATTACAGAATTCAGTTAACGGAGCAGAAATAAAAAATAACCAAAATGATACCAATATTAAAGCAAAAGTTTCATTAGATGAAAATAAATTTAATACAATAGATTTATATGTAAAATCAGATTTATTACAAAAGTATTCATTAGGAGAAGGATTTGAAAACTATGGAAGTCATAACTGGATAGGAATCGATTTTCAAATAGTTGTTGGTGGTCTTTATAATACTAAGGAGGACAAAGTAACAATAACAGCAAACAATGGAGCTGTAGCAGGTGTCATAGATGATAAATTAAACGTAAGTCAAAAGAAAAATAAAAAAATAGCAGCATGGCTACCAGCAGACTTCAGTGAAAATGATAGCTATATGAAATCATATACAATTCACGTAGAATATTATGATGAAGATTTAGAGGAAGAAGAAGAAACAGATGTAACAATAAATGTATATAATGCAGGATATGTATTTTTAAAGAGTGTAGAAGCAGGTAATGAAGCAACAGCAAAAGTGTTAGAAAGTGCAGTAGTATGTCCTACTCCTAAGATTGGGATTCAAAATAACAGTGTATACATGCAAAATATAAATATAAATGTAAAGAAAAATGGAATGACACCAACAAAATATAATCCTAAAACTGGAAAATATGATACAGATGAACATTTATGGGTATATTTAAAATTAAGCTACAATGTACCATATGACTGGGTAGTATGGAACGGATCTTATGATGGAGATCAAAACAAAGGCCCTGTATCGGGAACGACTCATAGTTCTAGTAACAGCCATAGTGAAATAAATACAGATGGAGAACATAACGAGTATTCAGAATTTGTATGGTTTGATTTAAATACAAAAGATTGGAGCACAAGTTTTACTACTGATACTTACAATAAAGCAATTTATGCAACAGAAAGAGCAATTTGCAACAAATACGGATTAAAGAGTACAGAAAGCTATGATGTTGATATGACAACAAATGTAAGATTAATATTTGATGATTATAGTGATACAGCAACAATGTTTAATCATTTAGAATATGCAAGTTGGGCTGATGCAAACATAGATTTCAGCAGAATAAAAGGAGTAGATATTGAAGGAATAGAAACACAAGAAGTACAAGCAGAAATAAGAAAAGCAATAAATAACAAATATGTAGGTATAGATGGTACTGAACAACAATTAATAACAGGAACATGGAAAGATTTGTTAGAAGATGCAGTAAATGAACAAACAGGAAATAAAAAATTAGGAGTACTAAGTGGAACATATGGAAATCTAACAATAAATGGAACAAAAGGAAGATGGATGTTAGCATATTTATCAGTAAGAAATGCAGAAGCAATAACAACAGAGGATAATGAAACATATATACTAGATTGGGAAGATAGCGCAGGAATAGGTGGAAATCTATACAGACAAGGAGAAACTGGAGATAAAGAAACATCAGAGATACCATATGGAAGATTTGCTTTAGTACCAGTATGGATAAACTTAGATAGTAAAAACTTATTAAAATCAAACTTAAAAGTAAATGATAAAACAAATGAATATTGTTTTAATACATTGACTTTAAATTCAGATTATGATAAGGATGGAGAAGCAGAAGAAAAAAATGAAATCAATGTAATAATAAAGGTTGAAGAAGAAAACAAATAAGAGATAAAAAAAATCTTATTACAGAAGCATCATTTCTAGGCTTATTTTATAAAATCAGACAGTTTACACTGTAAAAGAAAAAGAAACAGAACCCTGTTTCTTTTTCTGGTTCTATAATAAATGTTGGGGTGATAAAAAACCTCAACATTTTTTTATAAAAATATAGCACTTATCAAAAATACCTGATAAAATGTAATTGACCAAAAACATTAAAAGGAGGTATTGATAAGTGCATAGTAATTGTATCAAAAATTTATTAAATTTAAAAGGGGTTATTATAAAAAATATTAAAAATTTTAATAATCTAGTTGAAGTTTATATTGAATTACCTATCCATGAGCAAATTTGTCCTCATTGTGGAACAAAAACTTCTAAAATTAAAGATTACTACACTCAAACTGTTAAGGATATTCCTATTTACTTTAAACCTACTAATCTTATTTTAAAAAAATGTAGATATCAATGTAAATCTTGTAATAAAACTTTCTATGAAAATAATCAAATAATTAATAGATATGCTAGAAAAACTAAACGTTTAACTGGTTATATTGTAAATGAACTTCGTAATATAGTTTCTGCTTCCGATATTTCTAAAAAAGTTGGTGTCTCTCCCTCATATATATCTAAATTATTACCTTATTTGGCCGTTACTAATACTAAACTGCCTCGTGTACTTTGTATAGATGAATTTAAAGGAAATAGTAATAACTTTAAGTATCAAGTCGCTTTAATAGATGGTGAAACTCATGAAGTTGTTGATATTATTGAATGTAGGCACAAACATGTCCTTTGTGAGTACTTTAAAAAATTTCCTAAAGAACAACTTGATAATGTTAAATATCTAGTAACAGATTTATGGGAATCATATAAAGATATTGGTATGACTTATTTTAGAAAAGCTAAAATTGTTGCTGACCATTTTCATTTTGCTAGATATGCTTGTAATGCTGTTAATGAATTAAGGATTGAGGTTCAAAAGGAGTTACCTGACAAAGAAAGAAAATATTTTAAGCATTCTAGGAAATTACTACTTACACGAAGACAAAATATAAAAAAGGAAGAACAAATGGATGAATTAGAATATATGCTTATTAATTATTCTGAGAATCTTCGTATAGCTTATAGGGAAAAAGAAGAATTATTAGATATACTTCATTCTAAGGAAAACTCTAACACTCGTGTACAAAAATTTAATGAATGGGTAAAAAGAAACCTTTCATCTAGTGTTCCTCAATTAATGGAATGTGCTAAAACATATCAGCATTGGTCTATTGAAATCAAAAACTCTTTAGAAGTACCATATTCAAACGGACCAATAGAAGGATTTAACAATAAGATAAAAACATTAAAAAGAGTATGCTTTGGTATGAGAAAATTTGTGAATTTTAAAGCTAGAATAATGCTATTAAATCGTATATAAAAGTTATTATAATATACAATATTTACCAATTTCACAAATTGGTTTATTAATCAAACTTAAATTACATATTTTTAGATATTTTTGTGAAATATATTTTAAATTCATAAAAATATTGAGGCAGAAAACTTTCAAAGTTTTCCACCCCAACTATTGACATTCAGCCCTTTTTCTTTTACAAGCTTTGATATAAATATATAGGAGAACAGCAAAATCGCCATTCTCCTATATATTTATTTAAGTCCATGAATTTGGACTTCACTTGTTCCTTGGTTTTCAATTGTAACTTTTGTTCCATTTGAATCTACACTTACTTTTACATTTTCAGCAGAAACACCAAATTTTGATAGCCATTCATTTACATTTTTTGCTATTTCATCTGTTATTTCTGGACCAACTGCTGTATTAGTAGTTAGAGCAGTCTTTAAAGTATCTTTCGTGTAATTGTCTTTTATTTCTAGCGTTTTTCCTTTTAATAAATCAGGAGCTGACGTTTCTACTATTGCTGTTATTTTTGCAACCTTGTCATCTGATTTAGCAGATAATGTTACTGTTTTTTCTCCCGTAATTCCCTCTGCTGATACATCAACTTCACCTTTTTCTACTGTTACATCTATGTCGCTTCCTACTGTTACATTTTCTTGTGTTACTGTTACTTTTCCGCCATTTCCTTTTATTGTTATACTTCCTTGTTGTGTTGTAGCAGTTCCATTAGAACTTACAAATTTAATTGTTACATATCCATTATTGTTTGTCATATCAACACTGTTATTTAAGTTCTCAAATACTAAGTTATTTGATTCTTCTCCATTTGCTACTACTGTTAATTCAACACCATTTGAATCTACAGTTTTTGTATTGATTACTGTTTGTAAGTCTGTTTTCATTTTTACATTGTTTACTGTTACTTCAGCTCCTGCAACTACTATTAAATTGTCTAAACCTGTTGGACTTGTTCTGATTTTCACTCCGTCTCCTAATGTTACTACTTCATCTTCTGCCATTTGGAAGTTTGTTAAATCAAATTGTCCTGAAATTAAATTTACTTCTGCTGGATAATCTTTTGTACCACTACCCGTTGGTTTGCCAATTTTTCTTTCATAACCATTTCCTGTAATATTTAAAACTTTTCCTTTTAAGAATACAGAATACATAAATGATGCATCATTAGCTTCATTAGCATTACTATTTAATACTACATCAATTATATCACCTGTAATTGTTACTACATCACCAGTTTTTAATTTTGCAAGGAATGATTTTAATCCTGTAAATTCGTTTTGTAAATTGCTATCTGTAAAATCTGCTGCTTTAAATTCTTTTCCTTCAATTATTACTTTGGCTCCACCTTCATTATTTGAATAGAATTTATCTGAATTTTCTTTATTAGCCTCTTCTTGTGATCCACAAGTTAATCCATCTATTCTTGGCATTGTGTGACCATTTACAATTACATCACTCCAGCCTTCAAATTCTCCACATTTTGTGATTAATCTAAATTGATATTCTGTATAAGCTTCTAATCCACTAACTGTGAAATATGTTGCTGTTATATTGCCATCTTCATCTCTATCATAGCTTGTTTCTACTTCTTTAGTTCCAACATCTTTAAATTCTCCATCTATTTTTTGGTAAACTCTTACTGCATATGTTAAATCTGATTCTTCTTTTCCAAATGGATTAGTTGCTCCATTATGTGGATAAACCTTCTTAGTTTCTTCATCTAATTTGAATGTCATTGTCCTATCTGATGCACTTGTTATTTTTGCTTCTCTATATGGTGCACAGAAATAGTAATATTCTGGTTGTGAATCAACATATATTGTGTTTTCTTCACTATCTTCAATTTCTTCTTTAACTTTCTCTGTATCAACATTTGCAGTTATTGCTACATAATAACCAGTATTACGGTTAAGAGTTGCTGCTTCGTGTCCTACAACGTTCCAATTGTCTCCATATGTATAACTCGTAGATGTTTTTGCTGTAGAGAAATATATAGATTTATTTGTATTTACTTTTGTTGTACAAGTTGTTAATGTTTGTGATCTAAATACACCTGTTTCTATATCTTCATTATATAATTCTAGTGTATATCCACCACAGTTTTCATCATCTTCATTCCAAGATAATTTTGGATATCCAGTTGTTTCATCAACAGTTAAATTTATACCGCTTACTGAATTTATAGCTTTTACTGTTACTGTTTCAGATGTAAATTTGTCTGAATTTACTGTAGGAGTACCAGTTTGTCTTGCTATATGTCCTTTTGTAACAACTTCTATATAATATGTACCAGTTTCAAGAGGAGCTGTTGGATTTTTATAATTTATGAAATCAAGTTCTCTTTCATCTGATACGTCAGCAGTTTCATAATAAATTTCTCCATCTTTATATAATGTTACAATATAGCCATTCTCTTTTGTAGTTTGACTATGAGGTGAACTCCATGAGAACTTTCCTTTAGCATTTTTTGGTAAGGTTACTGCTGTAATTTTTTCTTCTTTTGCTGTTGATGAATCTTTTGCAACATCTACATATGGTAGAGTCATTCCAGTTGTTACAGTTTGGCTTCCATATGAATTTTCTAGTATATAATATACTCTATATCCATTATCATTATCTAATCCTTCAATTGTTTCTTCTATAGAATCACTGTTAACACTTATTGCTCTTGTTTCTGGTACATATGTTGCATCTTGATATTTTTGGTTTTCTGATGTTGAGAATTTTTTTGTTTTTGCATCCCATGTTACAGCATCTTTATTTGGTGCCATTTTTACAACTTCATCTGGTACAGCACAATAGTAAATTGTTACTAAATCACTTTCTCCATATCTTGTTGCTTTTACACTAGCATTATCTGTATTTGTACGTTCTGCACTAACGTTTGCAACCGTTGGTTCTACTGTATTTTTTACTACTTTTGTTTCTCCTAATGATGTTTCATATTTTGTATCTTCTGCATCAAATAGTCTAAAATATATTGTTCCATCTGCTATATGTTGGTAACCTCCAATTACATCTGATTGGTCTTTTTCATCTTTTGATACATCTATTGCTGATTTACTATTTTCTACTTTTACTTCCATTTTATTTGCATTGTCATCTGTTGTTTCTTCAGGTAGTTTTACATCAGCAGGTAAACCACTGATACTTAATCTTCTTCCAGTTGCATCAAAAGCAACTAATTTTAAATTAGTATCTTCGGCTACTTCTTTATCATAAGATACTTCTATATCTAAATCGTATTGATTTACATTATTTATAATGTTATTTTCATTAACTGTCATAGTGTATTGATATTTTTCTTCTTTTTGAGTTGGAGTTGGAACATTTATTGCTGCTTCTATTCCTGATTTTCCTGCAACGAAATCTGATATTCTTAAAACATCTTCAATTTCTACTGTTCCATTATTTTCAACATCTGCTGCTTCTTTTTGAACATCTGTAGCTTCTTTTGCTTTTCCACTTACTAAATCTGATGTATAAACTACATCCTCAATTTCAACAGCTCCATTTTTGTCTACATCTCCATAAATTACTACGTCTTTCTTTTCACTTGTTCCATCTGTTGTGATGTAATCTCCTGTTTTTACTACTGTTGAATTATCTGCATCAGAACCGTTTAATTTAACACTTGTATATTTACCAAGTGATAATATTTCATCTACTGTTAATGCATCATTCTTATCTGCTAAACTAAATGCTACTGCTGGTGTTTTTAATGTTCTTAATTCTCCATTGTATTCACCATGCATTTTTGTTGTTCCATCTGCAAATACTATTCCAGCCATTCCTGCTGACAACATACCTGTCAAGGCTAATGCTGATAAAAATTTAAAATTTTTCACTTTTCATTCCTCCTAAAAGTATAAATTTTATTTTATATTTTGTGTAAGAAAGTACATTTACTTCAAAATGTACTTTCTTATTAAAAGAAATAACTATTTAATTTTCTTTTTATTATTAATAATTTTATTTATTATTTTCTATTTTTAATTACTAGAACTGCTCCTGCAACAACTATTAATGCTATTGCTCCAACAAAAATTGGTGTTCCAGCATTTGGTAAACCATTAATTGGATTTCCATTTTTGTCTACTAGTGTTTCACTTTCTATTTGTTCTTCTTCTGCAGGGTCTTTTGTTGGATCAGTTGGAGTTGGAGATCCAGCTGGATTTACTGTTAATGTTGCTGTTGCTTCTGGACGTTCTGTTGTTCCTGATACATGTATATTTGTTGCTTTAAATGCAAATGTTAATGCTTCTCCTCCTGCTGGTATTTCAATATCTTCTTTAGCTGTGAATATTAGTGTTTGTGTTGTTGATAATGCAACTACTGTTAATTCTCCTGCTTTTTCACTATTAACTGATTGTATAGTTGTATCATTTTTTTCTGTTGCTTCATCATATGTGAATTTTGATGCATCATATGCAAAGTCATATGAAACTCCTCTTCCTTCTCCTGAATTTACTGTTACTTTTACTTGTTGTCCAGCTGTTATTTTTTGAGTTGAAGCTGGGTCAACTGTTGCTGTTGCAGCAAATACACTGCTTGTCATTGCTACTAACATAATTGCTAGTATTGTTAAAATTGTTAATGATTTTTTCATAATAATTCATCCTTTCTTTTCTTTTGTATGGTGTATAAATGAAATCAATCACCATACTAATAATATAAAAATTTAATTTTTAAAAAATTAAAATGTTAAAAACTTGATTATTTATTGATTTGCTTTGCACTTTTTTGCTAAACATTTTTTTGTTTACTTTGCATAAAATCTACATTTTGCGAAAAAGGTTTCAAATTTTCCCTATATTTCGCGTGCTTTGCAAATCCTTCTTGTAACCGCACCTGGGTTACATGTAATGAGAGTAACTTCTCTTCTACCGGCTGTATTTTGGTTCAAGCAAGATAGTTCAGTTGGATAGCAAGAATATACATTATAAATTTGATATGTAACTTTAGATTTTGTGTTTCTATTTATCATATAGAATGTATCCCCTACTTCTAAATCCAAAACTTTTTTTATCATACTTGGCCAATTATGACCGATTACACAAAAGTTTCCAATCGAGTTTATTTCATCAGGCCCACATAATTCTGCAACAGATAAGTTTAAAGATGCATCTTCCGAAGGTGTTAATACTGGCTTACTGATACCGATTTTATCAATAACTAACTGTCCCAGTACTCTGTATCCTCCCATACTCGCAGGAATTTCCATATCAGAAGTTTCATCTGCTGGTTCAGGCTCAACATTTTCAGGTTCAGTAGCTTCGGTGGAAGGCTCTGATGCTTCAGCGACGCTATTTAAATCTGATGCTGAGTCGTTGTTTGAACTTACTATAAGATGACCACTAATGATGAAGTATAAAATAGCGGCAAAAGAGATTATAAAAAAGATAACAAAAGATGGTTTCTTGTAATCGAGTTTCTTTTTTCTAGCTCTTCTTGCTTTAGCATAAACTGTCATTTTCACTTTTTCTAAAAATTCACCCCCTTATTTTTATTTTGTTCTTTCTTAATTAGACAATTGTATTTTATTCCATTTTGCTTTAGAAGTCAATACTTTTTTGGTAATTTTTTTTATTTTTTTTAAATTTTTCCAAATTTTTTTAAAAAATGCTGAATTTCAAGGCTTTTCGAGAAATAAATTCAGTAAAATATTTTTGTTTTTTTACATTATTTTACAAGTTTTTGAAAAATTTTATAATTTTTTTATAAATTTTTTATAAAAAAATTATATTTTATTTTCCATATTTATTATTTCTTTTATTCTATTATATTGTTTTGTTAGAAATAAATAACCAATTAATGCCTCAAATGCTGTTGCATATCTATATTCTTGTACACTTGCATTTTTGGGCAAATGGTGATTTTGTGCATTTCTTCCCCTTCTTACAATTTCCTTTTCTGCTTCTGTTAATTTTTCTTCTATTTCTTTTAAAAATTTAGCCTGAGCCTCTGCCCTAACATATTTTATTGTTTCTATATGTAATTTATGAGGCTTTAAGTTTGTACTGTTAACTAATTTTGTTCTAACATATAATTCATATACACAATCTCCAATATAGGCCCATGTTAATGGTGACATTAGATTAATTTCTTCTTCTGTTTTATTTGTTTGTTCTAATAATTCGTCTAATTGTTTCAAATATTCTTCTCCCCTATCTTTTTATTTTGCTAATTCTAATGTAATTTTTCCTAATTTACCATTTTTAAATTCATCTAATATTATCTTAGATGTTTTTTCTTCATCTATTTGACCACCTGATATAATACATCCTCTTTTTCTTCCAATTTCAAGCATTATTTCATAGATATTTTCATTTTCTGGTCTATCCTTTTCTAATTGTTCTTTTATCCATTCATCAGTTAGTTTATATCTTTCTATTAATTTTTCAGGATAATTTTCTACTAAAAATTTTGTAAGTTCATAAGCAATTTCTGTAGTTTGCAATATATTTTCTTTTATTGTACCAGTAAATGCTAAATTTAAAGCAACTTCGTTGCTTTCAAATTTAGGCCATAATACACCTGGTGTGTCTAATAATTCTATTTTTTCATTAATACGTATCCACTGTTTTTGTTTTGTGACACCTGGTTTGTTTCCAACTTGTGCTGTAACTTTTTTTGCAATTCTATTGATAAAAGAAGATTTTCCAACATTTGGTATACCTAGTACCATGGCTCTTATTTTTCTTCCTATTCTACCTTTTTCAGATAATTTTTGTGTCATCTCCCCCATTGTTTCTTCAATTAGTTTGGTACATTTTTGTATTCCTTTTCCACTATTTGAATCAACAGCAATTGCTGGTATTCCATTTTTATTAAAATAGCTAATCCATCTATCATTTTGTTTTTCATCTGCTAAATCACATTTGTTAAGGACTATTATTTTTTTCTTACCTTTTGTTATTTGTGCTATATCAGGATTTTGACTAGATATTGGTATTCTTGCATCTAATAATTCTATTACAACATCCACTAGTTTTAAATCTTCTGTAATTTGTCTTCTAGTTTTTGCCATATGTCCAGGATACCAATTAATATTCATTTTCCCAACATTTTCTATTTCATTCATTCTTATCTCCTACTTCGTTTCTATTTTTTTCGATAAAATATTCCATTTTTCATCAAAATCAAAGTATGCCTTTATCTTTTTGCCTTCTAATACAAGTGGCAACCAATATTTGTCATCAGGGAACATTTTTTCATATGGGATTTTATCAATATCAAACCATTCAGGTTTCATCTCTTCGGATTCACTTATAGTTCCTTTCCAATCATAGACCAAATATAGATGAAACATTACTTTTTCTTTATTTCCCTTATAATATTCATCAAATTCAATTAAACCTACTTTATCATAATTAATTGGTGTAACATTTATTTCTTCTTGCGTTTCTCTTATCATTGCTTGTTCAGGAGTTTCTCCTTTTTTAATTTTGCCGCCAACACCATTATATTTTCCTACTCCAAAACCTCTTTTTTTCATAGCAAGAAGTATTTTATTACCTTTTATTAATAAACATAGCGTAGTTTCTAATTTATTCATCTTCATTTCCCTCTTTTGCTATCTATTACATAGTTCTATAATTATTTTTATCTGCTCTTTCATCTAATTTTCTGTCAAATTGTTCATTAGCATAAAACCAATCTGTTTTTTTGTCTTTAGGATGAGCTTTTCTATTTTTATCTGCAAGTAGATCTATCATAACTGCTACTGGTATAATTACACCTATTAGAGATACAAGGGTAGATAGATAATCTCCACCAGCTAATGTATTTCCTTGTGTCATGCTTACTACTTTATTTACTAACTCTGAGCCAAAATAGATTCCGTAAGATAATAGGTAAATTAATCCACCAACTAATTTTCTTTTTACAATTAGAATCATGCATAATATTACAACAAATAAAAGAATAATTTCAATTGTTTCATTAAATGCGACCATTCCTCCAAAATCTTCACCTGCTTGTGTCATTAATGCAACCCCAATTCTAGACAACCAAAATAGTCCCATAAACATAACCAATAACCATGTAGAAAAATTTCTCATAATATAACCTCCAAAAAAGATTTTAAAATACAAATATAAAAGCCAGAAACTAAAAGTCCTTTAAGATGTTTTTGAAAAATCTTACCTTTAGAACTTTTAATTTCTGACTTTAATTATTTATTCAACTAATCTTCATCAACAAAGTCGAATTCATCTTTAAATTTTTCTTTAAAAACTTCAAATACTTTATTTAATACTTCTTCGTCGTCAACACTAACATAAGATTCTTCTTCTGTTTCTTCGTCTGTATCTTCAATTTTTAGGATAACAACTTCTCCTTCTTCTTCTTCGCCTTCCTCTGCAATTGGTAATAATACAACATATTCTTCATTGTCTAATTCTACCAAATCTAGGAATTCGAATTTTACCTCATTTCCTTCTTCATCATTTAATATAACAATATTATCTAGTTCTTCTCCCTCTAAATTTTCATCCATAATCGTTTTTCTCCTTTCAAAATTTATATTTTATCTTGATATGTTTTATAATATCCTATCTTTTAAAAAATTGCAATAATTTTTTTATTTTTTATACAAATTTAATTATAATTATTTTTAAGCTTTATTTAAATATGTTTCTAATATATATACCGCAGATATAGTATCTACTATATTTTTCTTTTTATTCTTATCAATTTCTAAAAGATTCATTGTTTTATGGGCTGCAACTGTTGTTAATCTTTCGTCAACAGTTACAATTTTTAATGTATTATATTTACATTTTAATTTATGTACAAACTTTTCTGTTATAATTGCTCTTTCAGACATATTTCCATTCATATGAAGTGGCATACCAACAACTATTGTATCAATATCATATTGTTCCATTATTTCATCTAATCTTCTTAAGATGGTTCTGTCTGAACCATTTCTTTGAACAGTTTCTAATCCTTGAGCAGTTATATTTAAAGCATCACTAATAGCAAGTCCAACTCTTGCATCTCCATAATCTATTCCTAATATTCTCATTATTCATCTAGTCCTATATAATATTTTACCATCTTTTCTAAAAGCTCGTCCCTTTCAATTGTTCTTATTTTGTTTCTTGCATCTTTATGACTTGTTATATATGTTGGATCTCCTGATAAGATATAACCAACTATTTGATTAATCGGATTATATCCTTTTTCTACAAGAGCTTCATATACTTCTTTTAAAACTTCTTTACATTTGCTATTTAGTTCTCTTTCTACGTTAAAACTCATTGTTTTGTCAAATTCCATATTTGTACCTCCTTTTATAGACTTATGATATCACTTTCGTTTGTATCTGCATTATCTAAATACTTTTCTAGTTTTTTAAGTACTTCTTCAAGACCTGTTCCTTTATAATAAGACGAAATCGCAAAATTAAGTTTTGGTTTTGCATGTTGTTTTTCTTCATCTGGCAATTCATGTTCATCTGGCAAAGTAATATCCATATCTTCAACTTTGGTTTTTAGGTCCTCTAGAAAGCCAGTGACTCCTTGTAAATCTACTCCTGAGAATGCAATTACAAATTTTGGTCCCATATATCTAACTAAAATATATTCTTTAGATATATTTTGTAAAACGCACTCACTAACTTTAGTCACTACTTCATTACCTAGTTCTCTTGAATGTTCTTTGTTGATTTTTTCAAGATTTATTATTTTAAACATACACATTGTAGATATAGTGTATTGATCTATTACTTTCTTACCTTCTCCATATAAATATTCTTCTGAATACAAACCTGTAAATTGGTCTCTTCTGACAATTGCTTCTAATGTTCTTTGGTAATCTACAGTTTTTAAAACTGAAACTATATTATCTTTTATTACCTCAAGTACAGTTGTATCAACATTGTCGAAATCATGAGGAGTTCCGCTTTCTATAATCCAGTATCCGATATATACATTATCTATATATAAAGGGAAAAATATTGCAGATTTTGCTCTTCCAAATTCCATCTGTTGATATGGAAGTTTTTCTTCTTCACTATTTACTGTTATATATTTAGGTGTTGCTTTTTCAATGCTATCTTTAAATATATCTACATCTTGCAAACCTTTTAAAGCTTCCCAATGTTTTTTATCCACATTTGATGCTTTTATTTTGTATTCAGTACCATCAAAAACAACAATTGTTGAATATTTTATTTCATATCTTTCTATTAGGATATCGTTGATCTTTTTTATCTTATCTCCCACTGAAGATACTTCCCCAATAGCATTCATGAAATCTTGTACAACATATAAATTAGTAACTTTTTGATTTATGTTCCTAAAAGATACTATTTTTTTATGAAGATTATAATTATAAATAATTAATATAATTACTATTATAACTAACAATATGACTATAGGTATTATCACTTTTGCCTCCTTATATTACTTTAGTTTTAATATCTTCTCATTTGATTTAATGTGTTATTTAATTCAGGTGAGAAGTTTGAATTATCCATATTTCCATTATTGTTTCTAGCAAATTTTCCAACAGAAGGTGGTTGATATGTTTTTGATGTATTATCAATTCTGTAAATCATTTCTCCCAATTGTGAAAGTTGTTGTATAAATGCTTTTGGATATCCTCTTAGGCTAATTTCACAATTGATTATACCTTCTAAATATAAAATATATGCATCTTCATTAAAAGGTATATTAATATATTTTACCATATTTCTATCAAATAATTCCGTCATATATGACATCGCTGGGTCATTATAATATGCCATACCTCCAATAATTGTTTTATCTGTTATTCCCTTAACTCTAAATGCCTTATTTAATATAATTCTTATTTTTTTCTCATCTAGTGCATCTTTAGCTTTCAACTTTCTTAAGAAAGCTGTTAATGGTTGTATAGTTAAAATATCTAATGATTGCACTAAATATAGTTCTTGTGTTTGTTTAAAATATCCAATTGGTGAATCAAAATCACTATCTATTAATATTAAACTATGGTTTTTTAATAAGGTTTCTAGTATTTTGTCTACTTCTATGATGGAACTATCCTCAGATGGTACAGATGTGTAAACAGTTAAATTTGGGTTTACTTTTATTCCATATGCAGAACCATTAACTAGTCCTTCAAAACTAGTTTGTGCTACTTTCCTTAATTCTTCTTCATTTTTTGTATAGATGTAGTAGGAATTTTTATTTTTTGTTACATCTAATATAGCTGTATTGATTCCCCTAGATGATAATAATTCTGCCATATTATTTACAATAAATGAAGTTCCGTTTTTACTTGTACCAACAAATGTAGCTATTTTTTTATCAGGTGTTAAATATCTTGTTATGTCTATTGTATTAACATATGTATCATTATTTGATTGTTCTTCAGACGAATAATAGCTTGATGAATAATTATTATCACTTTGATTTTGTACATTATTTTCATAGTTATATGATTCTTCTATATCTTCTATTTCATATGGACTTTCTTGTATTGCATTTGAATTTTGCGCACTATTTTGTGTCTCATTTTGATTTGAACTTTGTGCGTCAAATGCATTTGGCTTATTATTTATTGGTTGATTTTGAACATCATATGGACTTGGTATATTGCTAACATCAAGATTATTAATATCATACAAATTTTGTATATTATTAATATCATAAGGATTTGGTATATTGTCTGTATTATACATTCTATTATTGCTACTACCTAGAGTATTTATATTTTCTTGTTTTTGTTCAGCTTCTTGAAGTACCTCTGAATCTATTTGAGTTTCAAATCCTGGTAATACACCCATATCATTTTGTTCATCTAATCCTGGCAATATATTTGAATTTGGTTGTTCTTCAAGTCCTGGCAATATACTTGAACTTGGCTGTTCTTCAAGTCCCGGTAATATATTTGTGTTTGTTGCATTTTCAGTTTCTACTACATTTTTGCGAGGTCTTCCTCTTCCCCTTTTAGGTTGGTTAACATTTGTTTCTTCTTGTTCAGGGTTTTTACGAGGTCTTCCTCTTCCTCGTTTAACTGGTTGTATAGATATTTCTTGTTCTTTCTCAACAGGTTGTGTGGTGTTCATACTATTAGCATTTATATTAGAGATTTGTTGCTTCTGACTATTTAATATTGGTGAAATATTATCGTCTTGTATATTCATTGTATTTGTTTCCTGAATAATTGTATTATTGTTTTGTTGTTCAATATTATTGTTATTATTTGTAACATTATTAGGATGTTGTTTTGAAAGTCTTCTCACACCAGTTGCGCTCATTGTTGATGGTATTACAACAGGTTTTGTCATGACAATATCTTTATTTTTTGGTTTTAATAAAGTTTGTGTTGGTCCACTTTTTTCATTCTTGTCTTGTTTATTCTTTCTCAATGCTTCTGAAACACTATTGTTAAATGACATTATTTGTTGATATTTTACACTCTTTTCTTCTAATACCGCTCTAACATTTAATGGTAAAAAGTTACTGATTACTCTTAATTGAGTGTCATTATATTGAGCAGCAATATTATTAAAGCTTTCTATGTATCTATCTTCATTTTTGCCAAGCCTTTTATAATGAGCTAAAATATTTTGAATCTCCATCTCACTAACGTCATTTTCATTTTCTGGTTGATATGTTGCTTCCTCAGAATCAATTTTATAATATGCTTTTGCTTCTTTTTTACTTCTAGGTCTTTTAATTAACTTACACACTTCTTCTACGCTTCTATCATTTCCAATGATAGCATCATAAATTCCAATGCTAAATAACTTGACTAGCATTTGCTCACCAAGTGTCCTTCTGTCTGAGCATATTAAAATAATAGGTGTATCATTACCTTTTATATCAGATGCCTCATCACTGATACTATCTAATTTGTCAAATATAAATTTATCAATTTGATCATATTGTGTATGTGTAAAAGACTCCAAGTCCTCACTGATTACAATCCTATCATATGTTTTATCTTTTTGTATTTCTTTTAATATCGCATTAAAGTAATAAACATTTTTATAAGAGATGATTTGTTTGTTTTCTTTTTGATATCTCTTAATTATGGATTCTGATATTTCCTCATTACTTACAGCAAATAAAACTTTCATTAGTTACCTCCTCATTAATTATGCATAAATATATTAAGTCTTTTTTATTTATTTTATATATTAACTATTTGTTCCAAACTTTACAAAAACTGCAAAAGCTAATGGTAGGACTTGACATATAATTAAGACTGTTACAAATGTGACAATTAACCCCATTCCTTTTTCAAGAGTATCAAGTTTTCTAATACCAATTATATATTGATGAATAGCACCAATTGCAATTCCTAAAAAGCACAATGGTATACTATAAATTCTTACAATATTTAATATATATGCAACTGTACCATATGTATCTGATCCATATTTTACTTTGTAATCTTCTATTGATTTTAATTCTTGATCTTTCAACTCTATAAGTTTACTTGATGTACTCTCATCAATTGCTTTATTTTCTGCTGCATTAGATTTGCAAAAGCATGTGAAAAATCCAATTATTAGTATAAATATTAAACCAATTATTAATACTTTTTTCATTAATAAAGCCCCTTCCTTATGATTCGTTAAAAATTTTTATACGTTTATATCATACAATAACTTTTAAAAAATAGCAAGATTTTTTTCATATTTTAAGAAAAAATTTTTTAAAATATATGTAAAAACCACATCGCCTTTAAAAGACGATGCGGTTCACTACTTTTATTTTACAAGTGTAATACTCTTTGCTTAATTTCTTTTGTTTTTCCAACATTCCAGAAGTTTTCTCCTAGATATCCACAAGTTCTTCTAGTTACATTCATTTTTTGTTTATCTTTGTTTCCACAATTTGGGCATTCCCATTCTAAATTATCATTTATAACAATTTCTCCGTCAAAGCCACAAACATGACAGTAATCAGATTTTGTATTAAACTCTGCATATTGGATGTTATCGTAAATAAATTTAACAACTGACTCCATTGCAGGTAGATTATTTTGCATATTTGGTATTTCTATATAAGATATTGCACCACCTGTTGATATTGCTTGAAATTCACTTTCAAATCCAAGTTTTTCAAAAGCATCTATTTTTTCTCTTACATCTACATGATATGAATTTGTATAATATCCTTTGTCTGTTATATCTTTAATTTCTCCAAATCTTTCTTTATCTATACGTGCAAATCTATAGCATAAGCTTTCTGCTGGTGTTCCATATAATGCAAATCCAATATTTGTTTCTTTTTTCCATCTAGCAACTGTGTCTTTTAAGTATTTCATTACTTTAATTGCAAAATCATGTCCTTCTGGTTCTGTATGTGATACACCTTTCATTAATTTTGTCATTTCATAGATTCCAATATATCCTAATGAAATAGTTGAATATCCTCCATATAGTAATTTATCTATTTTTTCACCTTTTTCTAATCTTGTAATTGCACCATATTGCCAGTGAATTGGGCTTATATCAGATGTTGTTCCAAGTAATGCATAATGTCTACACATTAATGCTTCTTTACAAAGTTCTAGTCTTTCATCAAGTAAGCTCCAGAATTTTTCTTCATCTCCATCTGCAATAATTGCAATTTGAGGTAAATTGATACTTACAACACCTTGATTAAATCTTCCTTCAAATTTATAATTTCCGTTTTCATCTTTCCATGGTGATAAAAAGCTTCTACATCCCATAGGACTAAATACGTTTCCTTCATAATTTTCACGCATTTTTTTTGCAGAAATATAGTCAGGATATAATCTTTTAGAAGAACATTTAACAGCAAGTTTTGTTAAGTAGTCATATTCTCCACCTTTTAAGCAATTGTGTTCATCTAAAACATATACTAGTTTTGGGAACGCTGGTGTTACATAAACACCTGCTTCATTTTTAATGCCCACATATCTTTGTTTTAAAATTTCTTCTATAATCATAGCATTTTCTTTAATATATGGATCATCTTTTTCAAGATTTAAGAAAAGTGTAACAAATGGTGCTTGTCCGTTTGTAGTCATAAGTGTGTTTATTTGATATTGGATAGTTTGTACACCTTGTCTTAATTCTGTTCTAAGTCTTGTTTGAGTTATTTCTTCTATCATTTCTTCTGATAGTCTGCCTTTATATTCTTCTGTTAGTTCTTTTTTGAATTTATCATAACTTTTTCTCAAGTATTTTCCTAAATGTTTAATATCAACAGATTGTCCACCATATTGATTACTTGCAACTGCTGCTATTATTTGTGTTGTTATTGTACATGCAACTTGGAATGTTTTTGGGCTTTCCATTAATTTACCATTCATAACTGTTCCATTATCTAACATATCTTTGATGTTAATTAAGCAACAGTTAAATATTGGTTGAATGAAGTAATCTGCATCATGAAAATGTAAAATTCCTTCTTCATGAGCTTTAGAAATTTTTTCTGGAAGTAACATTCTTTTTGTTAAATCTCTTGAAACTTCTCCTGCTATATAATCTCTTTGTGTAGATGCTAATAAAGTATTTTTGTTTGAATTTTCTTCTCTTAATTCTTTATTTTCGTTTCTAATTAATCCTAAAATTGATTCATCTGTTGTGTTTTGTTTTCTGACTAATGCTCTTGTATAACGATATACTATATACTTTTTTGCTAATTCATATTTTTGAATTTCCATTAATTTTTGTTCTATTATATCTTGAATATCTTCTACTAACATTCTTTTTTTGCCTAATTCTTCAATATAATGAATTATTTCTTTAATTTGTTCCTTACTTGCTTTTTCTTTTGGTTTAACTTCATTATTGGCTTTTTCAATTGCTACTTTTATTTTTTCTCTATTGTAGTCAACTGCTCTTCCATCTCTTTTGATTACTTTCATTCTTAATCACATTCTCCCTTCTATTTTTTTGTATGTGTTAATTATATATTAAAAAAATACTTTTTCTGTTGCAAAAGCAACAAATTTCAAAAAAATCTTTGTTCAATTTTTTGAACAAAGACAGTTGTAGGATTAGCCATTTTATTACATTTTTATTACATTATCATTACATTATTTTTTTGTTATTTTGTTAACCAGTTTATTTGTTAGACTATAATTTACAAAAAAGCACCGGAGCATGATTTAATCATAGCCCCGGCACTTCTCTCTTGATGGTTGCGACATTCTAATTGTTAAGGAAGGATCTCGTCCATTCTGACATTAGAATACCGCTCCCCGGCGGTCTTTCACCCGCCTTCTCCGAATTATACACTTGCAAATTACAGTCTTGCATTTTGAATATATGTGCTCTATTACAAGCGAACAATATACCCATAGTGTAAACCGGAGAATAAATCTCGTCTGTAACATTACGAGACCCTCCTTTTGAGGTTATTGCTTGTCCTCTTTGGGAAAAGCATTTATATAATATCATAATTTTACATAAAAGTCAATAGTTATTTAAAATTTTTATGTTTTCTTAAAAATATTTTTTATCTGTTGCATTCGCAACAAATTTGTTGTATAATATAAAACAAATAATAGAAAGGTATGTTTTATATGAGCACAGAAATAGATATTTCAAAGTTTATAGAAGATTTTCAAGCAAATTGCACTAGACACCAAATAAAATATTTTGAAAAAAATGAAACAATAACTACATATATAAAGAAAAGAAATCAACTATGTATTTTGATAGATGGTTCAGCTGATTTAGTTAGATATGACTTAAACGGAAACAAAACAATAGTAGATCATTTTTCTAACAACGATATATTTGGAGAAGTTTTTTATAATATAGCAACAAATAATGAGTTATATGTAGAAGCAAAATCTAAATGCAAAGTATTGTTTTACTCTTATGATGAAATCCACACAAAATGCAAAGCTTCTTGTAAATTTCATCAAACACTTTCATCGGCATTACCTGACCTAATTATTTATAAAATAAAAAATTTAAATACTAGAATAGAATTACTTACTAAAAGATCTATACGCGAAAAATTAATAAGATATTTTAATTTATTATCTACCATAAATTTAAATACAACTTTTGAGCTTCCTTTCTCTTTTACTGATTTAGCAGATTACTTAAGTGTTGATAGAAGTGCAATGATGAGGGAAATTAAACTTCTTGTAGAAGACGGAATAATAGAAAAAGAAAAAAATAAAATCACATTAATTATTACTTAATGTGATTTTATATATTTATAAGAAAAAAACATGTTAACTTTTATTATATTTTAACTTGCTTTTGGCACTTTTCTTTTTATTTTTTGTTTTTCTTCTTGTTTCTTTTCTCCTTCAATAATTCTTGGGCCAGCATTTTCCATAACAGTTTCTTTAGTTATAATGCATTTTACAATATTAGGATTTGATGGAATTTCAAACATAATGTCTCTCATAATCTCTTCTATAATTGAACGTAATCCTCTCGCTCCCGTTTTTCTTTCAATTGCTTTTTCCACAATGCTAGTTAATGCATCTTCTTCAAATACTAGCTCTACCCCGTCTATTTCAAACAATTTTTGATATTGTTTTACAAGAGAATTTCTAGGTTCAACTAATATTTGAACTAAAGCTTGTTTATCTAAATCTTTTAATGTTGCAATAATAGGTAATCTTCCAATAAATTCTGGAATTAAACCAAATTTTAATAGGTCTTGTGGTAATAACTCTTTAAATGTCTCATAAGGATTTCTTTCTTTTTTACTTTCTATTTTACTTCCAAAACCTATTGATTTTTTGCCAGTTCTGTCATTGATGATTTTTTCTAGCCCTTCAAAAGCTCCTCCACATATAATTAATATATTTTCTGTATTAATTTGGATTAACTCTTGGTTTGGATGTTTTCTACCACCTTGTGGTGGAACAGATGCGACAGTTCCTTCTATAATTTTAAGTAATGCTTGTTGCACACCTTCTCCACTGACATCTCTAGTTATAGATGGATTTTCTGATTTCCTAGTAATTTTATCAATTTCATCTATATAAATAATTCCTTTTTCTGCTTTTTTTACATCTCCGTCTGCTGCTTGTATTAATTTTAATAATATATTTTCAACATCTTCACCAACATAACCCGCTTCTGTTAGAGTTGTAGCATCTGCAATGGCAAATGGTACATTTAATATTTTTGCAAGTGTTTTTGCAAGCAAGGTTTTTCCACAACCTGTTGGCCCTAATAGTAAAATATTACTTTTTTGTATTTCAACATCATCATTTTTAGAATTTTCTTCATGAGCAATTCTTTTATAATGATTATATACAGCAACAGATAGTGTTTTTTTCGCTTCTTCTTGCCCTATAACATAATCATCTAATATCTTTTTAATTTCTCTAGGACTAGGTACATTGTTTAATTCATTAATTGTATATCCTGCTTTTTCTTCTTCATAAAGTTCGCCTTCTATAATGCTTACACATAAATCTACACACTCGTCACAAATGTATACCCCTGGTCCTGCGACTATTTTTTTAACATTTTCCTGTGCTTTACCACAGAAAGAACATCTTACATTTTTTGGTATGTCATTTTTTGGCATAAAATCTCTCCTCTTTATCTCTATTATCCTCTTTTATCCATAATTCCATCTATTAATCCATAATTTAATGCTTCTTCTGCTGTCATGTAATTATCTCTTTCAGTATCTTTTTGGATTGTTTCAACTGATTGACCTGTTCTTTCACTTAAGAATTTATTTAATTTTTCTCTTGTTTTTACTAAATGGTCTGCATGTATTTTTATTTCTGTTGTTTGTCCAGAAAGTCCGCCACCACCAATTAATGGTTGATGAATTAAGATTTCTGCATTTGGTGTTGCAAATCTTTTACCTTTTTCACCTGCAGCAAGAAGTGCTGCTCCCATGCTTGCAGCCATACCAACACATATTGTTGATACTGGACATTTTATATAATTCATTGTATCTATAATTCCCATTCCGTCCGTGATAGATCCTCCTGGTGAATTGATATATAAGTGAATATCTTTATCTGGGTCTTCTGACTCTAAAAATAATAATTGTGCAATAATTAAGCTTGATGTTGTTGGATTAACATCTTCTCCTAAAAATATAATTCTATCTTTTAATAATCTTGAGAAAATATCATATGATCTTTCTCCTTTGCTTGTTTGTTCAATAACATAAGGTACTAAACTATCTTTTTCTAACATTTAAAATTCCTCCTTCTAATTAGAAATTTCTAAGTTCTTAACTAATTATATATTTAATTTTGAAAAATACCAAAAAGTTGGAGATTTACTTTAACTTATAGATTAACCTCCAACTTTATATTTTTTATTTTATTTTTGCATTGCTTACTATAAAATCAATGGCTTTTTCAGATTCTAATCCTTGTTTTATGTAGTTTCTTATATTTTGATTTTTTAAGAATTCTTCATCTTCTTCTTTTTTACCATAATTTTTAGCCATTTCTTTTATTTTTTCGTCAATTTCTTCTTCTTTTACTTCTATTTTTTCTGCTTTAACTAATGCTTCAATTGCTAAACGAGATTTAATAGCATCTATTGCTTGAGGTTCGTATTCTTTTTGGACTTCTTCTCTTGTTTTTCCCATCATTTTAAGATATTGGTCAAATTTTAATCCTTGATAACTTAATCTATTTTCCATGTCTTTTACCATGTTTTCAGTTTCAAGTTCTACCATACCAGATGGAACATCTAAATCCATTCCTTCAATAACTGCTTTTATTGCAGCTTCTTGAGTTTCGTATGTTGCTTTTTGTTCATTTTCTTCTTGTTTCTTTTTCTTGATACTTTCTTTTAGTTCTTTTAATGTATCAAATTCACTAACATCTTTAGCAAATTCATCATCTAGTTTAGGTAACTCTTTTTTCTTTATTTCATGAACTTTTACTTTAAATACAGCATCTTTTCCTGCTAAATCTTTTGAAAAATATTCTTCTGGGAATGTAACATTAATATCTTTTTCTTCATCTATTTTCATACCAATAATTTGGTCTTCAAAACCAGGAATAAATGTATTGCTTCCTATTTCTAAATCATGTGATTCTGCTTTTCCACCTTCAAAAGCAACACCATCAACAAATCCTTCGAAATCTATTGTTGCAATATCTCCTTTTTCTACTGGCCTATCATCTACAGTTATTAGTCTACTGTTGTGTTCTTGCATATGTTCTAGTTCGTGTTCAACGTCTTTGTCTGTTACATTATACTCAATTTTTTTAATTTCTATACCTTTATATTTTCCAAGTTTAGGTTCTGGTTTTGTTTGCATTGTAGCAGTGAATATTAGGTCTTGTCCTTTTTCAATTTGTGTAACTTCTATATCTGGTCTGCTAACTATTTCTAAATTGTTCTCTTTTACTACTTCTTCTAATGCTTCTGGTGCAACATCATTAAATGCATCTTCATAGAATATTTCTTTCCCATAATATTTTTCTACAATTTGCATTGGAGCTTTACCTTTTCTAAATCCTGGTATATTAAAATATTTAGCACTTTTAAAATATACTTTTTTAATTGCATCTTCAAATTTTTTTGCTTCAACAGTAACTTCTACTTTAACTTCATTTGCATTTTCTGTTTTTTCTACTTTGTTTTTCATAAAAATTTCAACCCTTTCTTTTTGCATATAGCTTTTATATTATACCACATTTTTTTAATTTTGCAAGTAGTTTGGAAGTTTTTTATTATGTTTTTGGGAACCGGGTCAAAAAAACATCATTAATATGGTTTATATATTTTCATTAAATATTACATCATTTAAAATCTCAAAACTTGCATCTTGCTTTGATGCAACAATATCGAAATATTTTTTAAATATTTCAAATGTTTCTATCTTACTATCATTTACAATTCCAATTTTAACTATTGTATCTTCATTTTGACTACCTGCCATGTCTTTGTCTCCAAGTATATCTCCTATTAATATTTTGTACTTCTTCTTAGATAATTTTTCTTGCAAGTTTTTTGGCAATTTTCCTTCCATGTTTTTATTCATAGAATGTATAATTTTATCTTCAAATTTCTTTATATTCCCATGTTCATCAAACTTTAAAAAATTACTAATAATAAACATATTGTTATAATAACAATCATTATCCATTAAAAACTTTTCAATTGTGTTTCCAATACCTGCTGATACAATAACTACTGGTATGTTTTTGCTTGCTGCCCATTTTAAACATTCTTTTGCACCTTTTCTAAATATTAAATTAGCTTTTTCAACAGATTTATTTAATTTATCTTTTGTCATATGATATTTTTCATATAAATTTATTACATCTAAGTACCATTTTTCAATTATTTTTTCTTTCGTTTTTCTATCCATTGTATAATCTATTTCTATTGGTCTATTTATTTTATATAGTTCATCCATTTCATCTACTATTTCTTTTCCCATTACATCTTTATTAGAACATGCTGCCCATGAGTCTTGACCTTTTTCATCTGTAATAGTATAGTCAAAGTCTAATATAAAATAAACGTTTTTTGAATTAATGTTCATTTTTTGTAATTTTTCTTCATTTATATATTTCATGTTTTTACTGCTGTAGCTAAATTCTACATTTCTCCTTTCTTTTAATTATAAAATTTATATGTTTAAATTTATTCTATAACAAATTTTATAAAAAGTCTATTATTTTTTTATTTGACTTTGCAAAACCTATGATATATAATCAATATCAATAATATTTACACAATGGATATTATAACTTTTTAATACATGTTTGAAAGGACTCCTTCATTATGAAAGAAAACTATTTAGAAAAACTTGAATTTAATAAAATTTTAGATGTCTTATCCACATTTTGTACAACATATTTAGGAAAAGCTTTATGTGAAAATTTAAAACCATCAAAAGATTTAGATACAGTTAAAAACTTACTTAAAGAAACAAATGAAGCTGTTTCTATTTTATACAAATGTGGGAACTTAAGCATTTCAGAAATCTCAGATATAACTGGATATATTAAAATTTTAGAGTCTTATGGAACTTTGTCTATTAAGGGTATTTTAGATGTTGCAAATATTTTTAAAATATCACAAGATTTAAAAAATTATTTTTATGAAGAATATGTACAAACAGATGACTACCCTATATTAAATAGTTATTTTTCTAAGCTATATACAAATAGTTCAATTATAGAAACAGTATCAAAAAGTATAATAGATGAAACAACAGTTGCAGATAATGCGTCAAAAACTTTAAGTAGTATTCGAAAAAAGCAAAGGACTATAACAGATGATATAAAATCAAAATTAAATAATATGATACATTCTTCTAAATATGCTAAATTTATACAAGAAAGTGTTGTAACAATTAGAAATGACAGATATGTAATTCCTGTAAAAGAAGAATACAGAGGAGAAATAAAAGGTTTTATTCATGATGTTTCAAGCTCTGGCTCTACAGTTTTTGTTGAACCAGTTTCTATATTTGAGCTAAATAATGAAATCTCTCAGTTAAAGGCTGAAGAAGCAATTGAGATAGAAAAAATTTTACAAGAGTTAAGTAAATTATTTTATCCATATGTAGATGAATTAAAAACAGATATAGAACAAATTGGGCTAATTGACTTTGTATTTAGTAAAGCAAAATATTCTAAATCTATTAATACAAATTCGCCAAATATAAATAATGAAAAATATATAGTTTTAGATAATGCAAAACACCCATTACTTGACCCTGAAAAAGCTGTACCAATTTCGCTTAATCTTGGAAAGGATTTTAATACTTTATTAATTACAGGGCCAAATACAGGTGGAAAAACTGTGGCATTAAAAACAGTGGGGCTACTTGTTTGTATGGCATGTAGTGGTCTAAACATTCCAGCAGATGAAACTTCTTCTATATATGTTTTTGAGAATATTTTTACAGACATTGGAGATGATCAAAGCATACAAGATTCACTTAGCACTTTTTCTTCTCATATGTCAAATATAGCAAATATTACAAAAAAAGCAAATGAGAATTCTTTGATATTAGTTGATGAGCTTCGGTTCTGGAACAGATCCATCACAAGGTGCAGTTTTGGCAATTAGTATTTTAGAATATATTTATAAACTAAATTCTTTAACAATTGCCACTACTCATTATCCAGAACTCAAAAAATATGCATTAGTAACTGATGGTTTTGAAAATGCATCTGTTGAGTTTGATATAAATACCCTAAGCCCTACTTATAAGCTTTTAATGGGCGTGCCTCGGAAAGAGCAATGCTTTTGATATTAGTAAAAAATTAGGATTAAATCCTCAAATTATAGAAAATGCTAAACAGTTGCTTAGTAAAACTGATATGGATTTTGAAGAAGTCTTAAAAAATATCTATGATGATAAAATTACGATTGAAAGAGAAAAATTAAAAATTGATGAAGAATTAAAAAATGCATCTATATTAAGAGAAAAAATTCAAAAAGAAGCTAGTTCTTCTGAGGAAAAAGCAAATAAAATTATACAAGATGCTAAGTTAGAAGCAAGAGAACTTTTATTAGATGCTAAAGAAGATATAAACGAAATGATTAGAGAAATAAACAAAATAAAAAAGGATAAAGATAATGAAAAAGATTTAAATAGTTACAGAAACAAAATAAATGAAAAAATTAAAAATATAAGAGTACTAGATAATACCTCTCAAAAAGAAAGTCCAAGTGAAACAATATCTTCAGATGAAATTATACCTGGAAACACAGTTTTTGTAACGACCTTAAATCAAGAAGCAACTATTCTTTCACATGTATCTAAATCTGGTGAAGTTCTTTTGCAAATTGGTAGCTTAAAAACAAATATGCCAATTAATGTTTTAAAACCTATTAAACAAAATAAAAACACACCTAAACAGACTATTTCTTATGCTAACTCATCTAAAACTAAATCTGCTAAAACAGAAATAAATGTTATTGGCTATAATGTTGAAGAAGCAACATTTCTAATTGATAAATTTTTAGATGATGCTTCACTTGCAAGACTTGAAACTGTAAGAATCGTTCACGGAAAAGGCAC
>CANQEA010000010.1 GCA_947594095.1 uncultured Clostridia bacterium
TACTTTACTATAATAGCAAATTATTACAAAAGAAGTCAAGAAATTTTAAGAAAAAAATAAAAAAATTGTGGATAAATAAAAGAAAAAATTTTTAAAAACAAGAATTATGTAACTTTTTTTAAAGAAAAGAATATAAAAATAGACTAATTTTAAAAAAGCTTATTATAAACAAAAAAATTCAACCAAAGCCCCATTTCCGTAAAAATTCAAAAAAGCTCTTGACAAGACATGTTTAAATGAGGTATAATCGATATACTTGTTATTAAAGTAAAAAAGAAATATATAAATTGTTTAGGAGGGAAAAAATACTATGAAAAGAACATATCAACCAAAAAATAGACAAGACAAAAAAGAACATGGATTTATGAAAAGAATGAAAACATCAGCAGGTAGAAAAGTTTTAAAAGCTAGAAGAGAAAAAGGAAGAAAAAGACTAACAAAATAGGAAGGGCTAATAAAAATGAAAAAAACAGTAATGCTTAAAAAAAACTATGAATTCAAAAAAGTTTTAACAAAAGGAAGTTATTACTCGGGTAAATGTATAGAAGCGTTTATAATAAACGGACAAAAAGAAAAATATAACTTTCTTGGCATTGCTGTTGGCGTAAAGTTAGCCAAAGCAGTAAAAAGAAACAAAATAAAAAGATTAATTAGAGAAAATTATAGAATGTTGGAAGATAAACTAAATACAGGGAATTACATTGTTTTTTTATGGAAGAAAAGAATAGAAATAAAAGAAGCAACATTTGAAAACATAAAAAATGATATGGAAAAAATACTTACAAAATCAAATATTTTAAATATAGACATGTAAAATAGAGAGGAAAAAAACTAATAAATGATGAAAAAAATATTAATCAAATTAATTAATTTTTATCAAAAGAAAATCTCTCCCCTATTACAAAGCAAAAATATTCACTGTAAATTCTATCCAACATGTTCAGAATATACCAAACAAGCAATTTTAAAATATGGTTCAATAAAAGGAACATGGCTTGGTATATGTAGAATCTTTAAATGCAATCCTTTTACGAAAGGTGGATATGATCCACTAAAATAGATACTTAAGGAGGATATCTAATGTTTGAGCTATTAGCAAATATATTTGGATATTTATTAAAATTCTTCTATAACATAGTAAACAACTATGGTTTTGCAATTATACTATTTACAGTAGTAATAAAATTATTGCAATTACCATTTTCAATAAAACAACAGAAAAACATGAAAAAGAACATAAAAATTCAGGAAAAAATGAAAATACTACAACACAAATACAAAAATGACCAAGAAAAACTAAATCAAGCAATGATGAATTTATACAAAGAAGAAAAAATGAGTCCATTTAGTGGATGTTTAACATCAATTTTTCAAATTATACTTATATTATCAATATTTTACATAGTAAGAAGTCCATTAACATTTATGGAAAAAATGCCAAGTGATGTTACACAAAAATACATACAACAATTGCAAGAAGAAGGAAAAATTACAAGCCAAGTATACCCAGAAATGGACGTTATTAGAGAACATGAATGGTTAAAAGAAAAAAATGGAAATGAAGACGAATGGATTGACAAAACAAATTTACAAATGAACTTTTTAGGATTAGATCTAAGTAAAGTGCCACAACAAAATATGTCAGATTATACAGTATATGTAATTCCAGTATTATATATTTTATCATCATTCATATCTATAAGATTAACAACATCTATGCAAAATAAAATGACTCAAAAAAAGAAAGTAATAGACGGAAAAACAGGTCAAGAAGTTGAAAGTGAAGAGCAAGAAGGTAACGAACTAGATGCAATGATGCAAACAAACAAAATGATGTCTTGGTTTTTACCAATAGCATCTATATCAATAGCATTTGTAGCTCCTTTAGGATTAGCACTATATTGGCTAATTAATAATGTATTAATGATTTTTGAAAGATTAATACTAAACAAAGTAGTAAGTCTAGATTCAGAAGAGTAAAAATCATTTAAGGAAGGAAAATAAAAAATGGGAAAAAGTATCATTTCAGAAGGAAAAACCACAAATGAAGCAATTGAAAATGGTTTAAAAATACTAAAAGTAAGCAAGAACAAAGTAGATATAAAAGTACTAGAGAATGAAGAAAAACGAAGCTTTTTTAGTATATTAGCACCAAGAGTTGTAAAAGTAGAACTTACACTAAAAGAAGAAACCGATGCAGAAAAAAGAGACCATGAAGAGATGGTTATTCCAAAAGTTAGACCAGAAAAGAAAATAATTGCATTAACTTCAGAAGAACAAGACAAAGCAGAAAAAAATGTAAAAGAGTTTTTAGATCAAACAATAAATTATTTGCCAGAAGGAACAAAATATACTATACAAAAAACAGAAACTGGTTTAAACGTTGACATAAACAATCCAAATTTAGGTTATTTAATTGGATATAGAGGAGAAACTTTATATGCTTTTCAAAATATTTTAACAGCAATAGCAAGCAAAGGTGTTGAAAATAAAGTAAGGGTTATCTTAGATATTGAAAATTATAAACAAAAAAGAGAAAAAACTTTACAAGAACTTGCACAAAAAGTTTCAAAAAGTGTAGTAAGAAACAAAAAAAGCATTACACTAGAACCAATGCAAGCATATGAAAGAAAGATAATACATTCAGAATTACAAGGAAATGAACATATTGAAACATATAGCATTGGAGAAGAACCACACAGAAAAATAGTTATAAAATATAAAGATTAATAAATAAAAATGCGAGGTCAAAGGTCGGATTTATTCTGTATCTTTGACTTTTTTTATGGAGGAAGGAAAATGAGTACAATAGCATCTATATCTACGGCGCCACGGAATTGGTGGTATTGGAATAGTTAGAATGAGCGGAAAAGAATGTTTTTCTATATTAGACAAAATATTTGTGCCAAAAAACAAACAAAAAATAGAAGATATTAAAGGGTATAGCATGAAATATGGACAAATCATCGAAAAAGATAACATAATTGATGAAGTATTAGTAACATATTTTAAAGAGCCCAAAAGCTATACAACTGAAAACATGTGTGAAATAAACTCTCATGGTGGAATTGTAATAGTAAGAAAAATTTTAGAATTATGTTTAAAAAATGGTGCAACACTTGCGGAACCAGGGGAATTTACCAAAAGAGCATTTTTAAATGGTAGAATAGACTTGCTTCAAGCCGAATCTGTAATAGATGTAATAAATGCTAAATCAGAAAGAGAGGCGAAGGTTGGAATAAGTCAATTGCAAGGTGGACTTTCAAACAAAATACTAGAAATAAAACAAGAAATATTAGATACAATGGTAAATATAGAAGTATCTATTGATTATCCAGAATACGACGTAGAAGAAGTCACAAAACAAGAAATTACAAGTATGATAAACAGTATTGAACCTAAGCTAAGACAACTAGAAAAAAGCTTTGATGACGGAAAACTAATAAAAGAAGGGATAAAAACTGCGATTATAGGAAAGCCAAATGCAGGCAAATCTTCACTTTTAAATGCAATTTTAAAAGAAGAAAGAGCAATTGTAACACAATATGAAGGAACAACAAGAGATACAATAGAGGAATTTGTAACAGTAAACGGAATTCCTTTAAAGCTAGTTGACACTGCAGGTATCAGAAATGCACAAGACGAAGTAGAAAAAATAGGAATAGAAAAATCAAAAGAAATAGCTTCAAATGCAGATTTAGTAATAGCGATATTTGATGCAAGTAGAGATTTAAGCAAAGAAGATTACGATATTTTAGAGATTTTAAAAGAGAAAAAATCAATTATAGTATTTAATAAAAGTGATTTAAATACTGTTTTAGATGAAAATAGAGAACCTTTGAAAAGCCTTGATAAGCCAATTATTAAGATTTCAGCTCTTAAACAAGAAGGAATAGAAGAAATATATCAAGAAATTACCAAAATGTTTAATTTAAATGAAATTAGCTATGACAATGAAGTAGTAATTACAAACATAAGACACAAAAATTTAATATATAAAGCTATACAAGACATAGAAAAAACTAGAAAATCAATTGAAGAAAATATGCCTGTAGATATTATAGCAATGAATTTAAAAGAAATTATGGAGCTTTTATCTGATATAACAGGAGAAACAGTTACTGAAGACATTATTAATGAAATTTTTTCTAAATTCTGTTTAGGAAAATAAAAAAAGAATATAATCATAAGCTCGAAAATCAAAAATAAGACATTTTTATAATAAAAATTATTAACTTTATTTTAAAAATAAAAAATTGCTTAAAATGGAATTTGAAGAAAATTAAAAATATAAAGTAAATTTATAAAAATAAAAAGAAAAAAGAAAAAATAAAAAAATTATATAAAAAATAGTTATAAAAATATAATAAAAAAATATTACAAGCTAGTTAACATAAAGCAATGCCATTCAAATCGTTGATATATGTTAACTACACGATATGCAAGTACCAAACAAATTGTAGTAAAAACAGAAAACAAAACATAAAACTCAAAAGCCTGTTTACATATTGGTAAAAAATAACCAAAAATGTAAAAAACAGATGCAAACTATTGTAAAAAGTCAAACTTGGAGAAACAAGAATAGATTAATGATAACAAAAAATCAAATTACCTATAAGTTAATATTGATGAAGTGAGAGGAAAAACATTGATTTTTAGTTTCACAAGGAATTGAAAAAAGAAAGGAAGAAAAAAATGGAATACTTTGCAGGAGAATATGACGTAGCAGTTGTAGGAGCAGGACATGCAGGCTGTGAAGCAGCACTAGCAGCAGCAAGGCTAGGAAAAAAGACACTAATTTTTTCAATTAGTCTAGAAGCAATTGCAAACATGCCTTGTAATCCACATATAGGGGGAAGTTCTAAAGGACATTTAGTCAGAGAAATAGATGCTCTTGGTGGAGAAATGGCAAAAAATATAGACAAAAGTAAAATACAAATAAAAATGTTAAATACATCAAAAGGACCAGCTGTATACTCTTTAAGGGCCCAAGCTGATAGAAAGAAATATCAAGCAGAAATGAAACATACTCTAGAAAAGCAAGAGAACCTTGAAGTAAAACAAGGAGAAATCGTAGAGATAAGAACAGAAAATGGAAAAATAACAGAAATAAAAACAGATGTGGGTGCAGTATATAAAGTAAAAACTGTTATTTTAGCAACAGGAACTTATCTAAAAGGAAAAATATTTATCGGGGACTATATGAAGGAAAGTGGACCAGACGGTGTTTCAAGTGCAACAAAATTATCAGGATGTTTACAAAAACTAGGAATACCGCTTGTTAGATTTAAAACAGGAACACCTGCAAGAATAAATAGAAGAAGTATAGACTTTAGTAAAATGGAAATACAAAAAGGTGATGAAGGAATAGAAGCATTTTCTTTTGAAAATGAAGCAAAGGAGTTTGAGCAAGTAGATTGTTATCTAACATATACAAACGAAAAAACACATGAAATAATACGTAAGAACCTACATAGATCACCTTTGTATGCAGGAAAAATAGAAGGAACAGGGCCAAGGTATTGTCCATCAATCGAAGATAAAGTGGTTAGATTTAGTGATAAGCCAAGACATCAAGCTTTTGTAGAGCCAGTAGGACTAAATACAGAAGAAATGTATATACAAGGAATGAGTTCATCATTACCAGAAGATGTACAAATTGCTTTATATCATACAATACCAGGTCTAGAAAAAGCTGAATTTACAAGACCTGCATATGCTATAGAATATGACTGCATTAATCCAATAAATTTGAAGCTATCACTAGAATACAAAGGAATAGAGGGGCTATTTATGGCAGGGCAAATAAATGGAACATCAGGATATGAAGAAGCAGCTGCACAAGGCTTAATTGCTGGAATAAATGCAAGTAGAAAAATAGATGGAAAAGAGCCAATAATACTAGATAGGACTCAAGGGTATATTGGTGTGTTAATTGATGATATAGTTACAAAAGGAACAAACGAACCATATAGAATGATGACATCAAGGGCAGAATATAGGCTATTATTAAGGCAAGACAATGCAGATTTAAGATTAACTCCAATAGGCCATGAAATAGGCCTGATTTCAGATGAAAGATATGAGAAGTTTTTATCTAAAAAAGAAAACATAGAGAAAGAGATTGAAAGACTAAAAAAGGCAATAGTAAAGCCAAATAAAGAAATAAACGAAATATTAGAAAAGGCTGGAACTTCAGCGCTTACGACAGGAAGCACATTAGCAGAATTAATAAAAAGGACAGAAATAACATATGATATGCTAAAAGAAATCGACAAAAATAGACCTAATTTGACAAAGCAAGAAAAAGAAGAAGTAGAAATTCAAATAAAATATGAAGGATATATAAAGATGCAAGAAGCACAAGTAGAAAAGTTTAAGAAATTAGAAGAGAAATTGCTACCAGAAGATGTTGACTATGAAACAATAAAAGGTATTAGCTTAGAAGCAAGGCAAAAACTAAATAGTTTTAAACCACGTTCTATTGGACAAGCATCAAGAATTTCAGGAGTTTCTCCAGCAGATATAGCTGTGCTTTTAGTATATTTAGAAACTCATATAAAAAAGGAGAAATAAAAAATGGAAGAGTTTGTTGAAGAACTAAAAAAACAAGCAGAACAAATAGGGATAAATTTGAGCGAATTGCAGATTAATAAAATGCACAAATATATGAATCTAATGTTAGAATGGAATGAAAAAATGAATTTAACTGCTATAACTGAAGAAAAAGAAATAATACAAAAACATTTTATAGATTCACTTACAATTGTAAAATACATAGAAGGGAATGCCAAAATTATAGACGTTGGAACAGGAGCAGGTTTCCCGGGGATACCATTAAAAATAGTAAGAGAAGATTTAGATATAACATTATTAGATTCTTTAAATAAAAGGATAAAATTCTTAGATGAAGTAATAAATGAAATAGAGTTAAAAGGTATAAAAACTGTACATGCAAGAGTAGAAGAATTTGGTAAAGACAAAGAATATAGAGAAAATTTTGATTATGCTACATCTAGAGCAGTTGCAAATCTTGCAACACTTTCAGAATATATGCTACCATTGGTAAAAAAATGTGGAAAGTGTATATGTATGAAAGGCTCAAATGTGGAAAGTGAATTAAAAGAGAGTAAAAAAGCAATAGAAGTTCTTGGAGGAACTATACAAAAAATAGAAAGTTTTAATTTACCATTTAGTGATATTAGTAGAAATATAATTATAATAAATAAGATAAAAGAGACACCTTTAAAATATCCTAGAAAACCAGGAATGCCATCAAAAGAACCAATAGTATAAGTATATAATAAAAATTCTCCGATGAAGTGAAGTGAAGCGGAGGATTTTTTATTACAAATTATGAAAAAAATATTGACTTTTTGTAGAATTTTTTATATGATAAAAGTAGAAATAAAGCGAACTAATAAGTAAATATTAACTAAATGGAGGACGAAGAAATTGGGAAAAATAATTTCAGTAGCAAATCAAAAAGGTGGAGTAGGAAAGACTACAACCGCAGTCAATCTAGCAACTATATTAGCACAAAGAGGAAAAAAAATATTATTAATTGATGCAGATCCTCAAGGTAATGCATCAAGTGGTTTAGGTGTTGAAAAGCAAATAGAATTATCAACATACGATATTTTAGTAAATGAGACAGAATTCAAAGATGTAATTCAGGACACAATTGTCAAAAATTTAAAACTATGTCCATCCAATATGAGCTTAGCAGGGGCAGAAGTTGAGCTTGTATCAATGATGTCAAGAGAACATAGGCTAAAAGAAAAATTGGATTTAATAAAAGATGAGTATGATTATATATTTATAGATTGTCCACCATCATTAGGTTTGATTACACTAAATGCATTCACAACATCTGATAGTGTGTTAATACCAGTACAATGTGAATATTTTGCGTTAGAAGGGCTAGGACAACTATTGAATACTATAAATCTTGTAAAAAAACACTTAAATAAAGAAATCTACATCGAAGGTGCACTTCTTACAATGTATGATGCGAGAACAAATCTTTCAAACCAAGTTGTAAAAGAAGTAAAAAAATATTTTGACGACAAAGTTTATAAAACAGTAATACCAAGAAACGTAAGACTTAGTGAGGCGCCAAGTTATGGAATGCCAATTACACAATATGATGCACGTTCTAAAGGAGCAAAAAGCTATGTAAAATTTGCAAGAGAATTTTTGAAGAATAATAACGAAGATGATAAAAAAGCAAAACATATGGCAACTAATTAATTTAAGGAGGAATGAAAAATGGCAAAAATGACAGGATTAGGAAAAGGATTAGATGCATTATTTGGACCGGTTCCAGTTGAAGAACAGATTCAAGAAAATGATACATTTAGAAATTTAAAAACAATAGAAGTAGAACCAAACAGAGATCAGCCAAGAAAAAGGTTTGATCAAGAAGCATTAGAGGAACTTGCAGAGTCAATAAAACAATATGGAGTAATTCAACCAATAGTAGTTACAAAAAAAGATGGTTATTATAGTATAATTGCAGGAGAAAGAAGATGGAGAGCATCTAAAATGGCAGGACTTACAGAAATTCCAGCAATTATTAGAGATGATGACGAAAGAATAAACTCAGAAATATCACTTATAGAAAATATGCAAAGAGAAGATTTAAACCCATTTGAAAAAGCAGTTGGTGTTAAAACTTTAATTGATAAATATGGTTTAACACAAGAAGAAATAGGAAAAAAATTAGGTAAAAGCAGAAGTACAATTGCTAATACCATTAGAATATTAAATTTAGAACCACGTGTATTAGAAATGGCAAAAGAGGGAAAACTTACAGAAGGACATTGTAAAGCATTACTTGCTATAACAGATCCAGAAAAACAATATTTGACCGCTGTACAATTATTGGAAAGAGGAAGTAGTGTTAGACAAATAGAAAAAAGAGCAAAAATAAAACAAACAGCAGAGGAACAAAATAGAAATCATATTTTATATAAAAATATAGAAGATACATTCCAAGGCTTTTTTGGAACAAAAGTTAGATTAGATGCAGGAAAAAGAAGAGGGAAAATAATTATAGAATATACATGTAATGATGATTTAGAAAGAATCCTAGAACTTGTTCAATCTAAATAAAAGAAAAGAGGAAATCTTAAATGAGTGAATTCATACATTCGGAAATCTTTATCGTAATTTTAACAGTACTTACAATTGTTTCATTAGTAGGATTTTTGGTAATGATAGTAATAACCACTTCTTTAAACAAAAAATACAAAAAATTCATGAAGAAACTAGGAGAAGGGGAAAGCATAGAAGAAGATTTAGAAAATTATATGTATCGAGTTGAAAGAATAGAGAAGCAAAATGCGGAAATTTTGGGAAATATAAAATCTATTGAATATAATATGGAAAGTTGTTTTCAAAAAGTAGGTATGGTTAGATATAGTGCATATAAAGATACTGGAAAAGATTTAAGTTTTGCGATTGCCCTTCTTGATAACAACAACAATGGAATTATTTTAAATGGAATTTATTCTAGAGAGTTATCTAATATCTTTGCAAAACCTATTGAAAAAGGCAATTGTAAATATGATTTAACAAATGAAGAGAAAAAGGCTTTAGAAAGAGCAATGAGAATAAATAACTAAAAAACCAAAATTTACTATTGACAAATGTCTTGAAAAATGCTAAGATAGATATTGTCGCAAGACACTTGTCAAAAATACGGAGAGGTGGTCGAGTTGGTTTATGGCACCAGTCTTGAAAATTGGCGTGCGTTAATAGCGTACCGTGGGTTCGAATCCCACCCTCTCCGCCATATTTTTTTTACCCTAAAAAAGTATATTGCATATTAATGGAGATGTACCCAAGTGGTGAAGGGGACTGTTTGCTAAACAGTTAGGTCCCGAAAGGGGCGCGGAGGTTCGAACCCTCTCATCTCCGCCAAAATTAATAATCAAAACACACAAAATTTTAATTTTTTGTGTGTTTTTTGATGTAAATATGATAATTATTGCAAAAATAGACAATTTATGATAAAATATAATTGAGATATAATAAAAATTTTAACAGTAAATTTATATACAGATCAGCTCTAGAAAAGGAGTGAGAGAGTAATGAATAGGATAAAAATAATATGTATTCTTATTATTATAATAAGTATTATTAGCATACATAGTTTTAGCTTATGTGATGGAGATTTTGACGTAGATGATTACTATAGTACTTCTCATAATTGTATGAATATTGATAAGATAGAATCAGTTGATAATTATGGCGATTGGGCAGAGTTATATCTTTTGTTTACGACAAAACATTACGATTATGTAAAAGTTCATTTCCTAGAAAAAGACAGTAATGGTAATTATATAATTAGCGATGAGCAGATAGAATTAGATAAAAAGTTAGTAGGTGCATATGCAGATAAATTTATAGAACTAAAACCAGGTAAAACAAACTCTAGTTTTAAAGAAATAAGGGATGAATTAGATATAATAACAAAACAAAGAAGGAATGGCGTAGAAGAAGATGGAGGGATGACTCCTGCTGAGATAAGTGACTTAGTTTCTAGTTTACAAGCTGAAGCTCCCAGTCCTACAGTAGATAATTTGGCATCAAAATCAGATGAAGAGATTAGTAAACTTCGCCAAGGTGTAGATAAATTAAAGAAACAAGAGGAAAATCATCCTGGAACTGTATCTAATGATCAAATGACTTATGTAGATCAATTAGATAGAGCCTTAAATGCAGATGAAAGAGATAGAGAAGAAAGAGCAAAAGAAACTCCAATATATACTGCACCTAATATTACTGATAAAGATAGAACAGTAGCAGGTAGTATAGATGGAATTATAAATGACGGAGATGAATTTTTAAATAAAGACAATGAATTGGCTAAAGGATTGACACCACAAACAGGAGATTTACAAGAATTCTCTTCTATAATGTATAATATACTTTTTGTAATAGGAGTAGTAGTAGCTGTAATTATGGGAGCAGTCCTTGGAATTAAATTCATGATGGCATCTGTAGAAGGAAAAGCACAAATTAAAGAATGGTTAGTCAAATATGCTGTTGGATGTGCAATTGTATTCGGAGCATTTGGAGCATGGAAAATTGTAATTACTATATTAGAACAAATAGCATAAAGAAGAACACATCTTGAAAGGATAGTGGTAAAAATGAAGAAAAAAAAATATCTGGTAATATTTATAATAGCATTTTTAATTGTAACACTTAGCATAGGCTTTTGTACAAAAGTATTTGCTGTAGATTTGGGATTAGAAGACCTGGAAGCATATGGTAAACAACCAACTAGTGCACAATCAGATTCATTTAAACAAAAAGCAGAAAGTATTTTAGGCATAATATCTACTGCAGGAATTGTATTATCAGTTGTAATATTAATTATGATCGGTATAAAATATATGTTAGGCAGTGTAGAAGAAAGAGCAGAATATAAAAAAGAATTAAAACCATATTTAATTGGATGTTTTATATTATTTACAGGTAGCTTAGTACCACAAATTATCTTTAATATAATGCAAGGAATATAAAAAAATTTATAAAAAGTTGCAAATATTTACTTTTTATGCTATAATTTTTATAGAAGCAGTTATTAATATTCTCTAGAAGAGATTTGATATAAATGCAAAATAAAAGGAGGGAAAAGAAATGAATAAAAAATTAATGAAAGTATTAAGCATTTTACTTATATCAATAATGATGGTTTCTACAATGTCTACAATGGTTTTAGCAGCAGGAGAAGAAAGTTCAGACAAATTTACTCCTAGTGAAGTAACAGGTTCAATGACTGGTGGCATGGAAACAGCAAGCTCACAAATTCAAAGCTTAGGAAATAATGTCGTTGGAGTTTTAAGGACTGTAGGAATTGTATTATCTGTTGTTGTTCTTGTAGTAATAGGTATTAAATATATGATGGGAAGTCCAGAAGAAAAATCAGAATACAAGAAATCAATGATGCCATACATTATTGGTGCAGCACTTATCTTTGCGGCTTCGATGTTTGCAGAAGTAATTTATGGATTCTTTAGTGGATTCAGTATTAATTCTTAGAACCTAATTTTAACTTAAGTAAAAAGAGAAAACTTATATGGTTTTCTCTTTTTTCGCCTCTAACCCATTTATCCCTAAGGAGAGTGAAAAAGATGATATTGCAAAAATATAAACATAATTAAGTAAAAAGTAAACTAAAACTTCAAAAGCATATTACAACTACATTACAGAAATATTAAAAATGTATTATTTTGAGATTTTTTGCCAAAAAATAATGCATTTTTTTCTTTTATTTGGTATAATTAAATATAGGAGAACTATAAAAATTTAGGAGGGGTAAAATGAACACATATAACATACCAAGAAATGTAAAAGGAGAAGGTAGGATATTATTCATATTTTCTACTAAGGCATTAATATACACGGGAATTGGTTGTGCAATAGGGTTAGTATTTTATATTATATTTAGCTTGCTAAAAATAGATTTTGTAGGAATAGCATTTGTAGTAATTTTAGGATTGATAGGATTTCTAATTGGGACATTTAAAATACCTAACTCAGATAATTTTGCCTTTACTAAAAAAACAGGAGGAGAAAATATAGATGATATTATAAAAAGAGCAATAAAATTTCAAAAAAATAAAAAAATATATTTGTATACGATAGACGAAACAAAAACAGAAGAAAAGACAACAGAAGAAAAAGGAGGGAATAAATAATGGATGGAGTAGATAGCAATATCATTTCACAAATATTATCAATTACAGTAATAGTACTAATGTTTATATGTTTACTTTTAATTATTGTATATTTAGTGTTAAGAAGTAAAGATAAAAGAAAAAGGGAAAAGGACAATAAAAAAGAAACAGTTCAACTGAATGAACCTAAAGAGAGTAAAAAACAAAAAAATAAAAAGAAAGAAAATACAGGATACTCTAAAAACTCGATATTTGATTTTATGGAATTTGATAAAGTAATGGATAACATGATAGTACAAAAAAAAGGAAAAAGGTACTTAATGGTTGTTGAATGTCAAGGTGTAAATTATGACCTAATGTCAAGCTTAGAAAAAGTATCTGTAGAAGAAGGATTCCAACAATTCTTAAATACACTTAGAAGTCCAATTCAAATATATATACAAACAAGAACAGTTAACTTAGGAAAAAGTATAGAAAAATATAGAGAAAATATAAAAGATATAGAAAGTAAATACAGTAGGATGTCTTTTGAATATAAGGCTATGCAAGAATCAGGAGAATATAGTGAACAAGATATACAAAAAGCATTTTTTGAACTAACAAAACAGAGAAACTTATTAGAATATGGAAGAGATATTATAGATAATACAGAAAGAATGAGTTTAAATAGAAATATATTAAGTAGAAAATATTACATAGTACTTTCACATTACCCAGAAGAAGCAATGAATGGAGAATATTCAGTTGATGAATTAAGTAATATAGCATTTTCTGAATTATATACAAAATCACAAGCAATTATTAGAACATTATCAGGATGTGGAGTTTCAGGGAAAATATTAAATTCAAATGAATTAGTAGAGTTATTATATGTAGCATATAACAGAGATGACTCAGAAGTATTTGGAATGGATAGAGCGCAAGAAGCGGGAATAGAAGAATTATATTCAACAGCTCCAGATGTATTTAATAAGAAAGTAAAAATCTTAGACAAAGAAATTAAAAATAGAGCGATTGATTTAGCAAACGAGAAAATAGAAAAAGTAAAATCTAAAAAGCAACAAGAAGCAGAAGAGAAACAAACTGATATGGATAAATTAATCAGAAATATGGCAGAGATAATTTTATCAGAAAACCAAGCTTATGTAGGATATGATGTAGCACAAGAAGCAATTCAAGAAATAGAAAACGAAAACAAGGAAGGAGGAAAAGATAATGAAGAAAAACAAAAAACAACTAGAAGAAGAAAAAGTACAGCAAAATAGACCTGAAGAAAAAGGTTTCTTAAAAAGAAAGAGTATAAAAGAATTAATTGCACCAGCGGGAATAGATGCATCAAAAATAGATCATTTAGAAATCATTTCTAATGTAAAAAGATATGCAAGAAGTTTCTTCATATCATCACTTCCTCGTATGTGTACATTTCCAGAATTATTTAGGGATTTATATTTCTTTGGAGATGTAAATACTTCGATTTACATCACACCAATTGCAGAATCAAGATCACAAAATGAATTAAATAAAGTTATAAATGAATTAGAAACAGAAAGAATTGTTGCGGCAGATAGAGGAAATATAAACAGAGAAAGTACCTTAGCTCAAAAAAGATTTGAAGCAGAACAATTAAGAGATGAAATTGCTGCAGGATTTAATAAAATGTACGAAGCATCTATTGTGTCTACATTATTTACATATAGTATGGAAGATTTAGAAAGACTTACGAAAATGCTTGCAACAGAAATGTCAAAATCGCTAGTAGGAATTAAAAGTGCATGGGCTATACAAGAAGATGCATTTAAATCAAATTTGCCACTTATGGATGATAAAGTTAAGAAAATACATTCATTTGATTCTAGATCAATGGGAACTGCATTTCCATTTACAGCTTCTGAGGTTGGACACCCAAGCGGAGTACCACTTGGATTCAATAAACAAACTGGAACTCCAATATTGTTTGACAACTTCCATTCATCTTTAACAAATTATAATATGGTTATATTCGCAAAGTCTGGAGCTGGTAAATCCGTAACAATGAAAACATTAATCTCAAGATCATCTGTACTAATGGGAATAGAAAGTTTAGCATTAGATGCAGAAGGAGAATATACGATAGTTGCAGAAAGTCTGGGTGGAATCAATGTAGTTTTAAGTCCAACATCTAAAACAGTCATAAATTTATTTGATCTAGAAGTAGAAACAGTAAAAGATGAAATAACAGGTAGAGAAAGAACAGTTTTAAACATAGAAAATAAAGTGGAAGACGTAACACAAGCACTTCTTACAATGGCAAGAGGAAGTACAAGAAGTACAGATGTAAATGAGCTTACAAAACAATTAATTGCTGAAAGTGTTTCAGAAGAATATGCAGCACTTGGAATTAATAATAATCCAAACTCACTATATAAAACAGGAAGCTCAATAGGAAAAGGAGATAATTTATATAGAGAGAAAAAAGAGATGCCAACAATTGGTAGTTGGTATAGAAGAATACAAACAAAAGCACAGAAGAATGAAAATGAAGATTATCGTTTCCATTACAGTTATTTACTTAAAGTTATGAAACAATATGTAAGAGAATTTAATGGACAAATGGCATACTTTGATGGGCAATCTACATTTGAGTTATTAGATGGTGCGCCATTTATTAACTTAGATATCTCTCAATTAGAGGAAAGATTTGCAAGACCACTTGCACAACAAATATTACTTTCTTGGATTTGGGAAAAATATGTTAAGAAGAATAGTGAAGACAGAACAAAAGCTAAAAAGAAAAGAGTGCTAGTTGATGAGGCATGGATGCTATTGCCATATCCAGAAGCGGTAGATTTCTTAAATACTATGGCAAGACGTGCTAGAAAAAGAAATGTATCTTTAGCAATTATTTCACAAAGATTCCAAGATTTTTATGAAAAGCCAGAAGCACAAGCAGTTTTAACATCATCAGATACTAAACTATTTTTAGCACAAGATAAATCAGAGATACAATATTTAAAAGAAGTATTTAAATTAAGTGAAGGAGAAGCAAACTTTTTAATTACTTGTTTAAAAGGAGAAGGATTACTAAAAGTAGGATCAGATACAGCAATTCTACAAATTACACCAACACAAAAAGAATTTGAATTTGTAGAAACTAACTTAAATAAGATAGCCGAAAGAAGAATGAAGATAAATAATGGAGCTTAAATAAGATAAAAACTACAGAAAGGAAAGGTAAGTGAAATGAACAAGTTAGTTCAAAACAAAAGCATATTTCAAAAGATAATTGTAACATGTATAGTTGTTGTATTAGTTAGCTTTATGTGTCCAATTTACTCGCATGCAGATGATGAATGGACTTTAATGGGTAGCTTGATAAAAGAGCTAACATCTTTAGTGCGTAGTTTAGGAGATATTGTAGAAGGACTATTAAACCATTTCATGTTAGGAACATCAAAACTGACTGGATCTTCTATGCTGGAAAGAGATGACCCCAATATAACAACACCAGGGTCTGCTGTTTATGCAGATGATACAAGTGGACCAAATGTTGTATCCATACCATCTGATGAGTTGGATGAAACTTTAATAAAAGGCAATCCAAAATGGAAAGTGCCAAATATGTTATATAGTCCAGAAAATATATTTGCAAATAAAATAGCTGCACTAGATGTTAATTTTATTAATCCTCATACATATTCACCTGTTCAAACAGGAGAAAATTCAGAGGAAGCACAAAAAATGTCGGTGTCAGCAGCCCAAACTTTAAGTGATACAATATCTACATGGTATAAGTCATTTAGAAATATATCAGTTGTTGCATTATTATCTGTTTTAGTTTATATGGGTATTAGAATACTGCTTGCCACAACTGCTCAGGATAAAGCAAAATACAAAGAAGCTATAAAGGATTGGGCCGTAGCTTTATGTTTAGTATTCATGATACACTTTATTATGTCTGCAACAATGATATTTGTAGATAAAGTGACGCAATTATTCGGATCTTCTGCAGAACAAGGAGTTGTTATAAATGTAACAGGCGATGATAGCGTAACTTTTAAAACTAATTTTATGGGATATATGAGATTTAGATCTCAATCTTCTGAAACAGGAGACGTTGTAGCGTATACAATTATTTATTTAGTACTAATTATACAAACAGTTATGTTTACAATTCAGTATTTAAAAAGGTTATTATATATGGCATTTTTCACAATGATAGCACCACTTGTCGCATTAACATACCCAATTGATAAAATGGGAGATGGACAAGCGCAAGCATTTAATATGTGGTTTAAAGAATATACATTAAATGCTATTTTACAACCAGTACATTTATTATTATATACAATGCTTATAACATCAGCTATGTCACTTGCAGTTAATAACCCAATTTATGCAATAGTAGCAATAGGTTTCTTAGTACCAGCAGAGAAGTTTATAAAGAAGATGTTCAAATTAGACAGAGCAGAATCAGAAGAAGGACTTGGAGGATTTGCTGGAGGAGCTTTAGCTATGACTGGATTCCAAAAACTAGCTAAAACACTAGGAGATGGTGGTAAAAAAGCAGAAAAAAGTGGATCAGGAGATTCTGGAAAAATCAGAACGCAGGATAACAATACTGCTTTACCAGGCAGTGATAACAAAGACTTAGCTGCATGGAAAGACGGAAATAATACTAACAATAATGATTCAGAAAATAATTCTATTAGACAAACATACCAAGATAACTTAAATCAAAATAATTATGCAGATGTGTCTGAGACACAAAATAGAGATGAAGCAAATGCACAACAATTAGGAGTAGGAACAGATGAAATTAGAGAAGAAAATATAAATGATTATAATACTGAGGGAATTCAAGAATCTGAAGAAAATGTAAAAGGATATGAAAATAGAGAGAGTGATTCTAATATTGAAGAAACTGATCCTGTAAAGAGACTAAAAGCTATGGGAGCTCCTACAAAAGGAATGTCAAACAAACAAAAAATAAAAGGTTTTATTGGTAAAGTAAATAGTGCAGCACCAGCTGGAGTAAAAGTTCTTGGAAGAGGAGCAAAAGCAGCAGGTAAGAAGATATGGAAAAATAAACGTGGAATATTAAGACGTGCAGCAGGAATAGCAGGAGGAGTAACACTAGGAGGAATGGGTGCAATGATAGGTGCTGCATCAGCTATCGCACAAGGAGACGCAGGAAAAGTACTTACAAATGCTTCTGCAGGTGCAGCAGCAGGATATATAGGAGGATCATCTTTTGGACGTGGAACTGTTGATCTTGCAGCAAATGCTGGAAACGCAACTGCACAAAGTGCAAGAGCTATAGCAAATACATATAACGAAGAAAAATATGGCTTAGATGAAGCAAGAAAAATGAGACTTGAAAAAGAAAATGAAAAGGCTAAAAAAGCATTTATGAAAAATGATGCTGAGAAGAGAAAATATAAGGATATGACAGCTAAAATAAATGCAAAAAATAATACAAACTTCTCTATAGATGATGTTATGAGTGCAGCATATGATTATAAAAATGCTGGAGTAAATGAAGATAAAATTTCAACAGCACTTAATATGGAAATAGCTCATAGTAATGGAGATAAAACTATTGGAGATAAAAATCAAAATCATGATAGAATGATAAATGTAATGCAAGAAGTTGGACATTTTTCTCAAGATTATATTCTAGATGATAAAAAACGTGAATCTTTAGAAAAGAGTATGAAGGCACAATTAGGAGACAAGAAAGGTCAAGACTTTATGGATTTATTTGCAGAAGCTCATGGTCAAGATGATTATTATAATAAGATAAAAGAACAAAGAAAAGCTACACAATCCCAAACTCAAAGTGGAATAGTAGTAGCAACAGAAGCAGATTTAAATAACGAATTAAATACTCGTAGGAATAATCAAAGAGGAAGAAATACATCAAGAAATAACAATACAAGAAGGGGAAATTCATCTGGTGACAATAGCGGAAATGGAGGAGGTATAATTCTTCCATAATAAAGCAATTAAAGATAGAAGGTAGTTATATTGAATAAATTAATAAGATTTTATAATCAAAATAGAAAAGCAATCTTTATAGGGATAATAGCAATTATATTTGTAGTTGCTATTATCCAAATCCTAAACAATGTAAGTAGAGAAGAACTTAAGCAACAAACAAATCAAAGCCAAAATGTGGTAAATACTACAGAAGGAAAAGATTATTCTAAACAAAACGATGCATTGCTTTCAAGTGGTGGAATGAATGATGAACAAAAACAAGAAAGTTCGAGTGTGATAGATGATTTTCTATCACACTGTGTTAATGGTGAAATTGAAGAAGCATATGATTTAATTTCATATGACTGTAAAAAACTTTTCTATCCTACAATAGATGCTTTTCGTGTTGAATATTATGAAGATATCTTTAAAGGAAACAAAAAATATGATTTCCAACTATGGAGTGGAGCAGATTTAATTGTATACCAAATAAAAATACATGATAATTTACTATCAACTGGACAAGTAGCAAGTATAAAAAATTATAGAGAAGACTACTATAGTGTTGTAGAAGAAAATGATGAATTAAAACTCAACATAAATAACTTCCTAGAAAATGTAAAAAGAAATAAAACGATGGAAAAAAATAATATAAACATAAAGATAAATAGTTCAGATGTATATATGGATTACGAAGTATATCATATAACAATAACAAATAATTCTGATAAAACTATTATTTTAGATACAAGAAAAGATAGTAATACAACATTTGTTACAACAAATAATGGAGCTGAAATGGAAGCGATGCTATTTGAAAATTATGAAGAAGATTTAAGAATAGAGAATGGAGAAACAAAAAATATTGATATAAAATTTAGTAACTCTTATCAAGAAAATAGTGGAGCTATTCGTGTTACTTTTTCAAATGTTGTTTTAGATGAAGAAAAATATATGCAAGATGAAGATGGATATGAAGATTATGGAGAATTTGAAATTGATTTATAGGAAAATAAATTATAATTGTGCTAGAATTGAGGTGATAATACATGGAGTTTTTTAATAAGATAAAGGATTTTGGGAAAAAGGGAATGAATTCAATAATAAATAAAGCTAAAAAAGCAGTTTTAAGCTTTTTAACTTTTATAGTTATGAAGTTAATGCCTTTATGTATTATCGCTTTATTAGTATATCCTGCAGTTGAATGGGTTCTAGAATTAATTAGAGGAGAAAACAATCCACAAACTGTTTATTCTGTGATGGATGTAGAAGATTTTTCGGATTTAGTAGAAATTAAAGGAAATGAAAACACCGGTTACTATTTTGCATTTAAGCAAGGAGCAGATGAGAAGCTAAAAAAAGCAGCAGAAGAATTAGATCATACAGTTAATAATAGTACAATTGAAGTAGACGACCTAAAAAAGATGATTCAAGCAGAACTTGTTAGTAGTTATCCAAATTTAGGAGGAAGTATAGGTCAAAAAGATGACACTACAGAAACTTATAATTATAATAATTTAAATGATATGTTAATAATTGGTGATGATATTGTAGCTCAAATACAAGAAAAAAACTTAGCACCTGGATCAAAGGTTTATGGAGTTAAGGGTTCAAAGCCTTATGATTGGAGGAATAAGGATGCGATAGTAAATGGGAAAAAAACTATTGAAGGTTTGCCAGAAGATAGTAATAATATTAAGGCAATTATTGTTATGTTGGGAATAAATGATCCATCTGATTATGAAAGTATGCTATATGATCATGGAGTTCTAGCTGAAATAAGTAGTAGATATCCAGAAAAAAAGATATTTTTGCAAAAAATAATCACTCCTGAAAATGCTGATGAAGATACTAAATTTGCAATAGAAAACTTCAATACTCAAATGAAAGAGTATGAAGATGAAAGAGATTATATTAAATTTATTGATGCAACAAATGGAGTAAAAATTACAGATATAAATTCTATACCAGAATCACAATTAAATAAACTAATACAAAACATGACATCAGAAATTAAAAAAATTAAATTTCCAAGAGAAAAAGAAGAATTTGAAGATGATGGAACAGGTTTTCAAGGTGCAATAAAAATAAGAAGAGTTTCTCCAGATAAAAATATTGGGGACATGAATAAAAATATAGGAGCTGTGTTTACTTCATATGGTGAATATACAACTTCATCAGGAAGTGGGTCTAATGCGTCTAATGGAGCTAAAAAAGGTACTGCTCAAGAAATATCTGAGAATATTAAATCAAGAATGAATCTAAAGACAGAGGCAGGGTTAGATTATAGTGACTTGAGATATTTAACAATACCATATATAGGATTTGATAGACAAGAACATCAAGGGGAGATGATTGTTGCAGCGGATTTGGCAGAAGATGTATTAGATATATTTGCTGAACTTTATGATATAGGATATCCTATACAAAAAATGGAACTAGTTGATAAATACGGATATAGTGATTATGAAACAATAGAAGCTAATAATACATCTGCATATAATTGTAGACAAGCAGATAATTCATCTGATTGGTCAAACCATGCATTTGGACGAGCTATTGATATCAATCCACAAATTAACCCATGTATAATAAATGGTTCAAACACCCATAGGAATGCAGATACATACGCAAATAGAAGTGATCGCTCTAGTTGGGATGAAAATGCCCAAAAGGCATATATTGGAACAGATAGTAAAATATATGAAATATTTAAAAATCATGGATGGACATGGGGAGGAGAAACATTTGGTAGTAACTATTTAGACTATCAGCATTTTGAGAAAGAAGAAAGTAGTACAACTACAACTACAAATGACGAAACTCAACAAACAGATGCTAGTAATGCTTATACTAAAGTTATTGTATTAGATCCTGGACATGGTGCTAGTATGTCTAGGTGGACAGCAGATAATTACTTAGCAAATGGATTTATTAAGAATGGTTCTCAATGGGGAGAATACAGACACTGGAAAAGTGGCACATGTGACGAAGAATGTAATGGTAGTGGTTGTAATGGAAATAATGATGTGCCGGGTGCAGGAGAATGGTATAGTGCATTAAGTGGAGAAAGAGATGTTGAACCTGACATAAACTTGGCAAATGCCCTTGCTGCCAAGAAATATTTAGAGGAAATGGGATATACTGTTAGAATGACAAGAACTGATAATAGCACACATCCATCATTTGCTCAAAGGTCTAAATATTGTTTTCCTAACAATGATACAAATCAAAAACCAGATGCAGAATTATATGTATGTATTCACTCTAATGCAGGAGGAGGAAATGGATCGGCATATATTAGTTTAGCTGATGGGCATTATGATCAAAAATATATAGGAAGTGATTTTGTAAGTGAAAGTAACAATGCAGGAAAAGCTATAAATGATAGAATAGTAAAAGATACAAGCTTAGATACATATAGCGAAGGAGTAATAGATTTTGAACCTGACTTAATTGCTTTCCATAAAAATACATGTCCAACTGCATACTTAGAAATAGGATTCTATGACAATAGCAGTGATTTAAGTATTTTAAATTCAGAAAGCGACAAAATTGGAAAAGCTATTGCAGATGGAATAGATGATTATTTTGAGCATCCACAAGGAATGATAAGTGGTTCTGCTGTATCAGGAACGGGTACACAAAAAGTTAATACATATAGTGGTATAAAATCAAAAGTTAATGATCTATCATATGTACCAGAAACAACTGAAGAATTAACATATGTTACAAAAGAAGTATTTGATGGGTATATAAAAAGTGATGTTGAAGACGAAAGATTAAAAGCTCTAGATCACTTTACATTAGATGAAAATATGAGATTAATTGTAGCAAGTTGGTCTTATAATAAAAATGGCGATCCACAAATAACAGTTAAAAAATCTTCACCAATTAATTATAAAACAGCTATGTCAAAATATTTTATGCCATTTGAATATTTAACGAGTTTTTTAGTAGATACTCTAGATCCAGATTTTGTAATGGATTTGGCAGAATTAGCGTTAGATAGTGAATTTATTATAGCTGTACAAGATAATGTTACAACAAGACAAACAACAACAATTGATTATACAAGAGAAACAACTGATGATAAATGGGAACAGAAAAGTTATAATGCTGGTCCAATTACAGAAAGTTGTAGTGTATCAGTTGAACTAACATATGCAGACGCATGGTTTGTAAGAGCAGAAAAAGAAAGCAATTTTTCAACATTGAGCTTAAAATCTTCAAGTGGAGACGGAAAAATTTTAACAGGAGAAAAAGGAGATTTTATTGGCAACTTTAAAATAACAACGTATTGTGAAGCATGTAATACGCCACCTTATTCTTTGGAAACAGAAAGCGGAAAAGAAGCTAAAGTAAACCATACTATAGCAGTCTCTCCAGAATTATATAACGACCAAGATAGTCCACTTCATAAAGATATGAATGTAATTATTAATGGTCAAATATACACAGTAGAAGATACAGGTGAGTTACAAAATAATTGCATAGATATATTTGTTCCGACAGGCGAAGATGGTAATTGTATATGCAGGGAATCATCAATTAATGATTCTAGCGGTAGCACAGAAGTTTTTGTTGCAAAAAATGTAAATGAAGAAAAGGCAGAATATATAACAGCAGAAGAATCTAAAAGCTTGATAAAAAATGCAATAACAGTAGCAAAAGGTAAAGTTGAAGTTAAAGAAACAACAACGACAACAACATCTGAGGGAGATTTAGCCAAGACAGAATCTACTACAAGTTCTGTTGCTGTTAAGTATGAAAATGGAGGATCAAAAATAACTGGTAAAGAAGAAAGCTTTGCAAGTATTTTAGATAAATCAAAAGATGGAAAAGAAAACTTAAAACCAGATTGGTTATTCCAGGTATTAAGTACAAACGAAAGAACAGCAAATATGGTAGATTTAACCAAATATTTAATATATAAAGCAACAGGAGACTCATATGGTATAACAGAATTTAATTTTAGTGAATTTGATTTAAATAAATTTTCAAATGCAGGTGGAGTTTATGGAAGAACAATACAAGAAAAAGTATGGTTTGCAATATTAAAAGAGGGATATAGTAAAGAAGCAGCAGCAGGTGTTCTAGGAAATATTGAGGCAGAGTCAGGTTTTAATGCGGGGGTGATTGAAAGTGGAACTGGAATAGGAGCAGGATTATGCCAATGGTCTTATGGAAGAAGAAATCAATTGGAAGAATATGCAGCTTCAAAGGGAGTAGACTGGACAGATGAAAATACACAAATTGAATTCTTAATTGGTGAAATAACACCAGGAGGAGGAGCAAATGGATATGCAAACTATCAACTTGTAACCTATAAAGGATACTCGCCAAGTGATTGGTCAAATGCCTTAACCCCGGAAGATGCAGCTACAGCATTTTGTTGGTGTTTTGAAAGGCCTGGAGTTCCAAGGATGGATGTTAGAACTGATGCAGCAACAAGATATTATGAACAATTTAAAGACATGGAGATGCCATCAGGTGGAGATATATTAACAGTTTGTGAACAAGTTATGAATGATGAAATTCAAAGAGTAGTACATTATTCACTAGCTAATCTAACATGGGGCAATATTGATAAAGCAGCAGATCATCCATATGCATGTTGTGCAACTTATGTTTCGATTGTATTATATAAATCAGGACTATTAACAGCAGATCAAATAAATGCATTTAATTATAATTATACAGGAACAGGTGGTTTACCAGATATGTTAGAAGCAGCAGGATGGAGAAGAGTAAGTCATAGTGAAATACAACCAGGAGATGTTATAAATGATCGTGATAAACATGCCCTTATATATGCAGGTGGAGATTTAGTATATGACCAAAACTGTGGGGTAATAAGCAGTGAGGGTAGGCGGACCAATTGGAGGACCATATTCTGCTTGGAGTAGTTATAATGGAAATAATAATGTTGAAGTCTGGAGAGCTCCATAATATGTGAAGGAGGTAAATATCATATGGGAAAGTTAAAAATAGCAATAATAATTGTTCTTATAATAATAATTAGTACTATTATAGCAATTATTGTTATAAATTCTATTAATCCGGGTGATGTTGCAATATCTCAAAAATTAGTTACACCTGGTTATGAAATAGAAAATCCTTTTCAGCAAATGCCAGAGATTACTACCAGAGTAGAATATAACGCAATTAATAATAGTATTTCTAAATATTTACAAACTTTAAATATAAATAATAGTATTTATTTTGGAAGAGGAGAAGATGGTGAGCAAATAAGTATAGTCACAGATGAAGAAAAAAAAGAAAAAGTTATTAATTTGTTAAGTGAAAATTATATTAGTGAAAATAAAATTAATGTAGACACTTTGGAAAGATATATACAGCTTTTAAAAGAAACCGTTCTTTATGTTCCAGTTCAGATAAAAGCACTTACTGTAGGTAATACAAAAACTTATGTGGCAGATGTAATTATATATGATTATAATTATAAAATAAAAGATGAAATCAATTTAATTGTTAATATTGATTATAGTAATCAAACTTTTTCAATTGAACCTACTAAAAATAAATATAGTGATATAACAACAGCACATACTATAGATACAATTCAAAAGAATGAGGATAATCAATACATAATTGGGACTATAAATACAGAAAACATAATAAAAGACTATATAAATAATTATAAAAGACTTGCTTTATTAAAGCCAGAAATCGTATATGAACGTTTGGATGAAGAATATAGAAATAAAAGATTTGGAAATTTAGAAAATTTTGAAATTTATGTTGATAAAAATAAAGAAGAAATTAAAAAAATTAATTTAGATAAATATCAAGTAATTAATTATGAAAATTATTCTGAATATATTGGAGTAGATAAAAATGGGTTGATGTATATTTTTGATGAAAAAAAGTTGTTTGATTATAATATAAAACTAGATACATATACAATCATAAGTGATAATTTCAAAGAAACTTATAATTCTGGAAATAACCAGAAGAAAGTAATGATGAACATAGACAAATGGGTGCAAATGTTAAATAACAGAGACTATAAGGCAGCATATGAGGTATTAGATAAAACATTTAGAGAAGACAATTTTGGAACGGCAGACGACTTTGAAGAATACATGAGAACTATTTATCCATACTTCTATGACTTAGAATTTGGAGAATTAGAAGAAGAGGAAGGTTTATATATACAAGAAATAACATTAAAAAATAAAAATGATGTGACTGATAATGGAAGAGGGCAACATATAATAATGCAATTAGAAGAAGGAACAACAAATTTTGTAATGTCATTTAGAAGGGTTAATAGATAATATGGAAAAAAATTATTATGAAATACTAGAAGTAAATAAAAACGCCTCTCCTGAAATTATTGAAAAAGCCTACAAAACTCTTGCAAAAAAATATCACCCAGATTTACAATCTGAAGAAAATAAAAAACAAGGTGAAGAAATTTTTAAGCAAATAAATGAAGCATATGAGGTTTTATCAAATGAAGAAAAAAGGAAACAATATGATATGACATTAGAAGAAAGTAATCCTTTAAATGAGCAAATAGAAGAATTATATCATGAAAACGTTGACCTAAAACAACAAATATATAATATGAAACAAAATAATAAGAATTCCTCTAATGAAACAAATTACTCTAAAACCTATGTTTCAGAAAATCAAAATATAGAGATAAACCCAAATGAAGAATATGAAAGAAAAACACGAGAAGCAGAATATTATAAAAATTTAAATGACACTATGCAACAAGCATATCATGATGCATATGTACAAGATTTAAAAAATAGAGGATATAAAATAAGGTATAAAAAGACGTGGAAAGAACGCATTAGAGATATAATTGCTCTCGCAATTACAATATTAATCTTTATAATGATATTGCAGATCCCAGCAGTACAACAATTTTTTGTATCTATCTATGAAGAAAATCCATTTGTTAAAATGATAGTAGATGCGATAACTAATATTTTTAATTAATAGAAATTGAGAGTACTTACCCACAACTTATCTGAGGGTAAGTACTATTTTAAAATTAAGAGATTTTTTCATTTTCTTCTTTAGACAAGCTAGTTATTTTCACATTTATTATAATAATTCATATTAATTCTTTTCCATTTATTAATTATAAATTTAATATACCATAAAAAACATGTATGCAAATGTAACTATTAAGTCATAAGCAAAATAAAATAAAGTAAAACAAGAGGGGTGATAATATAGTGAAGTTTGGATTATGTTTGGCAGGTGGAGGAGTAAAAGGAGCAGCACATATTGGTGTATTAAAAGCTATCCAAGAAGCAAATATACAAATTGATTATATTGGTGGAACATCATCAGGTAGCATAATAGCAACTCTATATGCAGCAGGTTTCTCTGCGGATGAAATTTATGAAATATTTAAAAAATATTGTAAAAAAATTAAATATGTTGATTTTATTAATATTTTAAAGTTGGTAATAGGAATTATATTTACAGGAAGAATTACAATAAATGGATTAAATAGTGGAAAACAAATAGAAAAATTAATAAATAAAATGTGTGATAAAAAGCAAATAAAGAATATTTGCGATATAAAATTACCACTTGCAATTCCAAGCGTTAATATGTGTAATGGAGAAGTATACTGTTTTACTTCTTGTGAAAAAAGAAATATTAATACTTCAAATTATTCCGACAATGTTTTGTATATTAATTCAATGCCTATTGGAAAAGCGGTAAGAGCTAGTTGTAGCTATCCAGGTATTTTTTCACCATGTAATTATAATGGAAAAAAATTAATCGATGGTGGAATTCGTGAAAATGTACCATGGAAAGAACTTAAACACTTAGGTGCAGAAAGAATATTAAATGTTATATTTGAGGAAGAAAACGATAATAATTGTTCTAAAAATTTAATAGAAGTAGTGGGAAGATCAATAAGTTTGTTATGCAGAGAACTTTCTATATATGAAATGGAAGGCTCAGACAATACTATAAAAATAAAAACGAAAAAAATAGGACTTTTAGATGTAAAAAAAATAGATTTATTATATGAAATTGGATATACAGAGATGAAAAAATATCTTAAAAAGAAAAGACTAGGAGAGTTTTAAATTGCTCCTAGCCTTAAGTTATGCACATAATATTAATTATATGTGGGAAACAACATCTAAAATTCTATACATTTGCAGTTTCTTTTTCCTTTTTATTTACATCTAAATCTTCTGTATCATCAATAGTTTCTTGTTCTAGACTTTGTTTTAAATTGTCTTTTGCAACTGTCATCAAAAGTTTAATTCTATTTGCTTGATTTGACTCACTAGCACCAGGGTCATAATCAACTGGAGAAATATTTGCTTCTGGGAATTTCTCACGTATTGTTTTAATAACACCTTTTCCAACAACGTGGTTTGGAAGACAAGCAAAAGGTTGAACACAAATAATATTTGGAATATCATTTTCAATATATTCAATCATTTCAGCAGT
>CANQEA010000011.1 GCA_947594095.1 uncultured Clostridia bacterium
AACGAAGCTGTCTCGAAAACAGTTAGCCGATGAAAGTTGGCACGTGGGTTCGAATCCCACCCGCTCCGCCATATTTAACTCTAAAATTAGAAAGGTGTGTGATTTGTTTGAAAATTACAGATATAAACGAATTAGAAAAAATGGCAAACAAAGTTAGAAAAGGAATTATAGAAGCTGTTTATAGCAACAACTCCGGACATCCAGGAGGTTCTTTATCCATTGCAGATATTATGACAGTATTATATTTTAATGAATTAAATATTGACCCTAAAAATCCAAAATGGGAAGAAAGAGATAGATTTGTGTTATCAAAAGGGCATTGTGCACCAGCTTTATATAGTTGTTTAGCAAATCGTGGATTTTTTCCAGTAGAAGATTTATCTACATTTAGAAATATAAATAGTTATTTACAAGGACACCCTGATAGAAATAAAGTACCAGGAGTTGATATGACAACAGGCTCTTTAGGACAAGGGTTATCTTGTGCAAATGGTATGGCAATAGCAGGCAAAATGGACAAAAAAAATTACAGAGTTTATTGTGTTTTAGGAGATGGAGAAATAGAAGAAGGTCAAGTTTGGGAAGCTGAAATGGCATCTTCAAAATATAAATTAGATAACTTGTGTGTAATTGTAGACAATAACAATTTACAAATAGATGGAACAATTGAAGAAGTTATGAGTTCATATCCAATTGATGAAAAATTTAGAAGTTTTGGATTTGAGATTATAAAAATTGATGGGCATGATATAGAAGAAATTTTAAAAGCTTTTGAAGTAGCAAAAAATGTTAAAGGAAAACCTACTTGTATAATTGCTAAAACTATAAAAGGAAAAGGCATATCTTACATGGAAAATCAAGTTGGATGGCATGGAAAAGCACCAAATGAAGAACAGTACTTACAAGCTTTAAGAGAACTAGACAAAAAATAAACTAAAAAACAATGATGAAAAATGAAAGGTTGATTTTTATGAAAGATATTAAAAAAGCTACTAGACAAAGCTATGGAGAAGCACTAGTAGAACTTGGAAAAAAGAATGAAAATGTAGTTGTTTTAGATGCAGATTTAGCAGGAGCTACAAAAACAGATTTATTTGCAAAAGAATATCAAGACAGATTTTTTGACATGGGAATTGCAGAAGCAAATATGATGGCAACAGCAGCAGGGTTAGCTACATGTGGGAAAATACCTTATGCTAGTACATTTGCCGTATTCGCAGCAGGAAGAGCTTATGACCAAATTAGAAATAGTATTTGTTATCCAAAATTAAATGTAAAAATATGTGCAACACATAGTGGAATAACTGTAGGAGAAGATGGTGCAACACATCAAATGCTAGAAGATTTGGCATTAATGAGAGCATTGCCAAATATGACGGTTATGTCATTATCAGATGATACACAAACTAAATGGGCAATAGAAGAAATATCTAAAATACAAGGCCCAGTTTATGTAAGACTAGCAAGACTTGCAACACCAATTATTTATGATGAAAATGAAAAATTTGAAATAGGTAAAATGGTTCAAATTGGAAATGGAACAGATGCAACAGTATTTGCAACAGGTGTTACAGTATCTGAAGCAATTAAAGCTAAAGAAGAACTTGAAAAACAAGGAATTAATATAAGAGTTGTTGACGTTCATACAATAAAACCAATTGATAAAGAAATGATTATAAAATGTGCAAAAGAAACTAAGAAACTAATATCTGTAGAAGACCACAATATAATTGGTGGATTAGGTTCAAGTATTTCTGAAGTATTAGCTGAAGAATATCCTGTAAAACTTACAAGACTTGGAATTAAAGATACATTTGGAAAATCTGGCAAAGCAGAAGATTTAATGAAATATTTCAAAATAGACAAAAATGAAATTATTGAAAATGTTACCAAATAAGTTACGGCTTCAGTTGTATTTTAAATTATAGATAATTGCAACTAAACTACGACTATCTGCATATAAAATTACAAAAAATGTGCAGATACCATTGACTATCTGCATAAAAAATGTTAAAATATATGCAGATAAGGAGGATATATGAGAAAATTTGATTATTCTTTTTTAGATAATGGATTATTACCTGCTAATTTAATAAATTTAACATCAGTAATATATTCATTAAAAACAGCTTCTAATATCAGAAAAGATGAATTCGAAAAAATATTTACAGAGCTAGAAAAGGTTGCTAAGGTGCAGTCTGTTAAAAGTTCAAATGCAATTGAAGGCATTGTTACAAGTGATAAACGTATAGAAGAAATTGTAAATCAAAGTAGTAAGCCATTAAATCATAATGAAGCTGAAATTGCAGGATATAGAGATGCTTTAAATAAAATTCATTTAGGATATGAGAATATAGATTTTTCAGAAGAAACAATATTAAGTTTACATGAAATTATGATGAATTACACAGCTTATGAGTATGCAGGAAAATATAAAATAAATGATAACTATATTATTGAGCAAGATAAAGAAGGAAATAGGAAAATAAGATTTACTCCTACATCAGCTAAAGATACTCCAAAAGCAATGAATCAATTGGTGCTTGCTTACATGACTGCTAGTAACAATTCGAATATTAATCAATTATTACTTATTCCATGTGTAATATTAGATTTCTTATGTATTCATCCATTTAGTGATGGAAATGGTCGTATATCTAGATTGTTATCATTATTACTTTTATATAAAAATGGATTTGATGTTGGAAAATACATATCTTTTGAAGAACAAATAAATAATATGAAGGGATATTATTATGATACATTAAAACAATCATCTAAAGGTTGGGAGAACAATGAAAACGATTATATTCCATTTATAGAAAACTTTTTATCTACATTATATATGTGTTATAAAGAATTAGATAAAAGATTTAATGTAGTAAATAGCAGTAAAATTACAAAAACAGCAAGAATAGAAGCAACAATTTTAAATAGTTTAGTTCCAATATCAAAAGCAGAAATCTGTAGAATTCTTCCAGATGTAAGCCCAACAACCGTTGAAGCAGTTCTTGGTAAAATGATAAAAGAAAAAAGTATTGTTCGTATTGGAACAGCAAGAAATAGCAAATATATAAAGAAATGATCATATTAAATTTGCAAAAATACGAAAAAAATGCTATAATTATTATAGTTAATGTCATGTAATAAAACAGACATAGTCCACTTTGGACGGTTTGGCATTAATTGAAACACCATAAAACACAAGGACATACGACAGGAGGAGGTGAAAAAAATGAAAGTATTAAAAACCAACGGGGTAATTACAGGCATCTGGCGTGATGAAGAAAACGTTAGAATAAAGGTTAATATTTTTGATGAGGAAGATACTATGGTAGAGAGCCACACAACAACATGGAACTACGACCTTTATAAGGAGGAAATCGAAAAATTAACGCTGGGACCTGCGTTTTTAGCGTATATTTTTCCTACAAACAAGGAAGATGGATGCAAAATTGAAGGTGTTGAAGTACAGTTTCAGATTGTAGCAGCACCGGCGGATATTGTAAGATATACGCCTAGCCCAGAGAAAGGATAAGATAAAATATTTTCATTTTCCACTCGGTTAATTCCGGGTGGTTTTTTATGTCTAAAACCCTAATAAAGTTATTAAAAAAGAGAAAAAATAAGTAAATTGATAGAAATTGTAAAAAATCCAACAATTTCTATCAATTTTTTGCTAAAAACCCCTTGCAAAAAATTAATATTATTGTTATGATGATATATGATAGGAATATTGTAAAAATTATTAACCTAAAAATATTATAAACTTTAGGGAGGAAATAGATTAAAAATGATAGAATTTAGAAATGTCGTTAAGACATACGATACAGGAACTCAAGCAGTTAAAGGTGCAAACTTTATCATCGAAAAAGGTGAATTTGCATTTTTAGTTGGTTCATCTGGAAGTGGTAAATCAACACTTATTAAACTTATATTAAAAGAAGAAGAACCAACATCAGGAAATATAATCATAAATGGAAAAGATACTACTTTTTTAAAACAAAGTAGAATTCCATATTTAAGAAGAAGTATGGGAGTTGTATTCCAAGACTTTAGACTTTTACCAGATAAAACAGTATATGACAATGTAGCATATGCTATGTATATTGTAAGAGCAACACCAAGACATATAAGAAGACAAGTACCAATGGTATTATCTTTAGTAGGCTTAAGTGGAAAAGCTAAAATGTATCCAAATGAATTATCAGGAGGAGAACAACAAAGGGTTGCTTTAGCTAGAGCATTAGTAAATAATCCTTCTATGTTAATTGCAGACGAGCCAACTGGAAACTTAGATCCAGACACTGCATGGGGAATTATGGAATTATTAAATGATATAAATATGAGAGGAACAACAGTAGTTGTCGCAACTCATGCAAGAGAAATTGTAGACAGAATGAAAAAAAGAGTAATTCATATCAATAAAGGCGAAATTGTTAGAGACGATAAAAAAGGTGGTTATGATTATGAAATATAACATATTAGGATATTTAATAGGAGAAGGATTTAGTAACGTATTTAAAAACAAAAAATCTACTGGTGCATCATTAATGATTATGTGTGCTACAATGATTATATTTGGAATATTCCTTATTTTAGGACAAAATATTAATCATTTTGTTGCAGAAATAGAAGCAATACAGGGAATGCAAGTATTTATTGAAAACGAAGCATCAGACCAAGAAGTAAAAGAAATAGGCGAAAAGATAAGAGCAATTGACGGAGTAAATCAAGCAGAATATAAATCTAAAGAAGATGCCTTAAACCAAATGAAAGAAAAATTTGGAGATAAACAAGATTTGCTTGCGGGGTACGATAAAAACAATATATTCCCAGCATCATATGTTGTTACATTAACAGACTTATCAAAAAGTGGACAAGTAAAGGCAGAGATTGAAAAATTAGATAATATTAAAAAAATAACTGATAGTGACGAAACAGTTGCAACTTTAATTAAGCTAGCAAATGGTGTAAAAATTGTCACAGGTGTTATTTTAGCATTATTAATTATAATATCAATATTTATTATTGCAAATACGATAAAATTAACAGTTCATGCAAGAAGAAAAGAAATTTCTATTATGAAATATGTAGGTGCTACAAACGGATTTATCAGGTGGCCTTTTATAGTAGAAGGTATGATTATAGGAATAATTGCAAGTATTATATCTATTGCAGTAGTTGCAACAGGATATAGCTTTGTAGCAGAACAACTTGTAAATTCAGACTTTATGCAAAAAATTAATATGAGTTTAGTAACATTTTCCGATATGTTCAGTTCTATTATAGTTGTTTATATGTTACTTGGAATTGGAATTGGAGCACTTCGGAAGTATTATATCAATGAGAAAATATTTAAAAGTGTAGAGGTGGAAAATGCGTAAATTATTATGTATAATTCTAACTTTGCTAATTTGTATAATGCCAAGCTTAACAATAGTTAATGCTGATGACGAAAATACTCTTGATAATAACCAAACAAATACAACAAATGAAACATTAGATATATATGAAAGACAAAAAGAATTACAAACTCAAATTCAAGATGCAAATGGAGAATTAGAGGGCGTACAAACAGAATTATCAGAAAACTTACAGCAAGTACAAGACTTAGATGATAAGATAACAAAAACAGAAGAAGAGATACAAGAACTAACATCTAAAATAACAGAAATTCAAGAAGAAATTGACAAGATTAATGTAAAGTTAGAAAAAGCACAAAAGACATATGAGAAGCAAAAACAGGCTTTAGAAACTAGACTTGTTTCAATATATGAGTCTCGGAGAAACTGCATATCTAGATGTAATATTACAATCTAAAGACTTATCTGACTTCTTATCTAATTGTTATTTAATTACAGAACTTGCATCATATGATACCGACCTTTTAGAAGATGTACATACTAAAAAGAATCAAATAGAAATACAAAAAAAGATATTAGATAAAAAACAAGAAGATTTAACTACAACAAAGCAAAATCAGTTAAGAACATCGAAAATTCTAGAAAATACAAAACAGATGAGAGAAAATTACATTTCAAGATTATCAGACAGTGAAAAAGAATTGCAAGCAAAAATAGACGAAATGAACGCACAATATAAAGAAATAAATGATGAAATATTACAGTTAGCGTTGCAGGGAATAGATACGAAGTATATTGGAGGAGAATTAGCTTGGCCAGTTCCTGGATATACTAGAATTAGTTCTAAATATGGAATGAGAGTTCATCCAATAACTAAAGTTTATAAATTACATACTGGAACAGACATAAGTGCACCAATGGGAGCAAACTTTATTGCAGCAAATGATGGAATAGTTATCAAGGCGGGGTATAATGGAGCATATGGTAATATGGTAATTATAGATCACGGAGGAGGAATCTCTACTTTATATGCACATGGATCAGAAATTTTAGTTCAAGTAGGACAAACTGTAACTAGAGGAGAACCTATTTTAAAAGTTGGTTCAACTGGATATTCAACAGGTCCACATGCACATTTTGAAGTAAGAATAAATGGAGTTACAACAGATCCAATGCCATATATTACAAGTGGACTTATACCATCATCAGAAAGTTCTAATACAAACAATGAAAATACAACAAATTAAAATATAAAAAAGGAGTAAACTTATGAAAAAAATATGTGTAAAAATAATTGGAATAATATTAGCATTAATTATTTTATTGCATACAGGAGTTACTGTTTTTGCAGCATCTTCTGAAGCGCAAAGATTAGAAAACCAAAAAAGTGAAAATAATAAAAAAATAAATGAAGCATCATCTGAATTGCAAGAAGTTCAGGCACAAAAGTCTGAAACAGTAAAACAAGTAGAACAGTTAAGTTCTCAAATATCAGATTATGAAGCTCAAATAGCTACTTTAGATAATCAAATAACAGATATGAATGCTAAAATAAAAGAATCAGAAGACCAAATAAAAAAAGCAGAAGATGATTATCAACAACAAGAAGAATTACTAGAAGAAAGATTAGTTGCATCATATATGGCAGGAGAAACATCTTATTTAGATTTCCTACTTTCTTCTGAAAGCATTACAGATTTAATCTCTAACTATTTCTTGATTTCAGAAGTTGCAACAACAGATGCAGAAATATTAGAAAGCATCCAAAAGAAGAAAGAAGAGATAGAGAAAGCAAAAGCTACACTAGAAGAAAGCAAAAAACAATTAGATACAAGTAAAGCACAAAAACAATCTGTTTCAATACAACTTCAACAATCAAAAAACGAGAAAAATAGTCAAGTACAAAAGTTGTCTGAAGATGAGAAAAGAATTGAAAGCCAAATAGAAGAATTAAGAATTGCAAACCAACAATTAAATAAAGATATTGAAGCAGCAAATAAAAGATATGCTGCACAATTAGAAGCATTGAAACAACAACAATCATCTGGTGGTGGAACATCTGGATCAAGTTCTAGTGGATTCATTTATCCTGTGCCATCAGCATATGCACGTGTAACTACAGGCCTTTATTATTCAAGTGGACAATATCATGGAGCAGTGGATTTTGGTTCTGGTGGAATTAATGGGCAACCTGTTTATGCAGTAGCAGATGGTATAGTATATACTGTTAAAAATTTAACAACAAGCTATGGAAGTCACATTATAATTGCTCATACAAATGGATTATATACTTTATATGCACATGGTCAACCAGGTTCAATTTGCGTGTCACAAGGACAACAGGTAAGACAAGGACAACAAATTATGAGAGTTGGTACATCTGGAAACTCAACAGGGCCACATTTACATTTTGAAGTAAGATACTCTCCAGGTACATATTCTAATAGAACAAATCCAATGAATTATTTACCTTAAAATCATATTTACTAGTTTTAGGAATAAATTTTATAAAGATAAATATGTCTTTTATCAATAAAATTATATAGCTTTTAGAAAAAGCTATATAATTTTATTGAGTTTAAGTTATTGTAACAAAAAGAAAGGACGTGAATTTTTTGGAAGAAAATAAGAAAGGTCGAGTATTTAGAGTCATAATGTTAATTATACTGGTTGCCTTTATAACATTTTTAGCGACGTCATTATTTTTTAATCAATATCTTACTAAGAATGGAATTTCTGTAAACACTTTATTTGAAACATCTACTGCTGATACTAGTGAAATTGTTAAAAAGATAAATGAATATAGAAGAATTATAGATAAAAATTACCTAGGAGAAATAGATGAAAAAAAATTAGTAGAAGGGGCTGTTAAGGGATATATTGAAGCCCTTGGCGACCCATACACAGAATATATTTCAGAAGATGATATGGAAGATTATATGGAAGATACAAAAGGAAACTTTATTGGTATTGGTATATATATGATAAATGATACTGAAAAAAATAAAATTCAGGTTTTGTCTCCAATAAAAGATAGTCCAGCAGAAGCAGCAGGGATACTTCCAGGAGACTACATTATTTCGGCAGATGGAAAAGAATACTCAGGAGAACAAATGACAGAATGTTCTAATGAAATTAAAGGAGAAGAAGGAATCACCGTAAAACTTAAAATACAAAGAAAAGATGAAATATTAGAGTTTGAAATAAAAAGAGCGACAGTTAGACTAAATCCTGTAGATGGAAAAGTACTTGAAAATAATATAGGTTATATAAATTTTACTTCATTTGATGAAGGAACATCAGATGAATTTAAGGCAAAATTTGAAGAACTTTCTAAACAAGGAATTACATCATTAATTATAGATTTAAGAAATAATGGCGGAGGAATAGTACAAGAAGCAGAAAAAATTGCAGATTATATAATTCCTAAAGATGAGGTTATATTATATGAAGTAGATAAAGACAATAAAGAAGAAATTGAAAAGTCAAAACAAGATCCTATCATTAATATGCCAATTATTATTTTAACAAATGAAAATACAGCAAGTTCGTCTGAAATATTAGCAGGAGCATTAAAAGACCACGGTAAAGCAAAAATTGTTGGAACTAAAACATTTGGAAAAGGCATAATTCAAAAAGTTTTACAATCACCTGATGGAAGTGGAATTAAAATAACTTCTGAAAAATATTTAACACCAAATAGAATAGATATACAAGAAGTAGGAATTGAGCCAGACGAAAATGTTGAATTGCCAGAAAGTGTAAAAAATGTTTTAATCGTTGAAGAAAAGGATGATACACAATTGCAAAAAGCAATACAATTACTAAATGAAAAATAAATACAATTTTTAATCTAGTAAAAGCTATAAAGAAAGGTAGAAAAATATGAAACTAAACTTACCTAATAAATTAACAATATTTAGAATTTTATTAGTGCCTATTATGGTAGTTATTCCATTTCTAAATATAAAAGGAGAATTTGCTGGAATACCAATTGAATATATATTAATTGATTTAATATTTATAATTGCATCTTTTACTGATAAATTAGATGGTTATATTGCAAGGAAAAAAGATCAAATTACAACCTTTGGCAAATTTTTGGATCCAATAGCTGATAAAATTTTAGTTTTAACAGCTATGATAATGTTAGTTGAAATGGCAAAACTACCTGCATGGATACCAATAATTGTACTTGCAAGGGAATTTATAGTATCAGGATATAGATTGATTGCTGCAGAAAAAGGTGGAAGAGTAATTGCAGCATCTAAATGGGGAAAATTAAAAACAGTAACTCAAATGATTGCAATAATATTGGCATTTGTTGACTTAAATGCATTTGGAACATGTTTTTCAGGAAATTTGCAAGGTGGAGATTTGATTTTAAATCTTATAGTTTCTGTTATGATGATTATTCAAACAATAGCTACAATATTTTCAGGTGTTGATTATTTAAAAGGAGCTAATAAATTAATTTTTTAATAAATTATGTATTGACAATTTTAAAATTATAACGTAATATATTAAAAGTTAAAAATAACAAATAATTTACAAAGGAAAATTAGAGTAAAGAACTAATAATACTCTAGTTTCTATCAGAAAGGAGAACTATTATGGAAGACAAAGAAGTTATACTTACACAAGAAGGATACAATAATTTAGAAAAGGAATTGAATTATCTTACAACAGAGAAAAGAGCAGAAATTGCAGATAGAATAAAAATAGCCTTAGGTTTTGGAGATTTATCAGAAAATTCTGAATATGATGAAGCAAAAAATGCACAAGCAGAAAATGAGGCAAAAATTGCTGAATTAGAAAATAAACTAAGGTATGCAAAAATAATAGATGAAAAAGAAATAGATACAGAAACTGTACAAATAGGAAATATCGTAAAAGTGCTAGATATGGAATTTGATGAAAAGATAGAATATACAATAGTTGGTTCTACAGAAGTAAATCTTGCTGAAAATAAAATATCAAATGAATCACCACTTGGGAAAGCACTTCTTGGGGCAAGAAAAAACCATGTAGTAGAAGTTAATGCTCCTGCAGGAGTTATGAAATATAAAATATTATCAATTACAAAATAATGTTTTATTAAATGGGATAAAAAAACATTATTTAAAAATTAAAAAAATAGTAAAAAATAAAAAGACTATAGACATTTTAATTTGTCCATAGTCTTTTTAAAATACTATTAAAAAATGCTTGTAATTTTTACGTTTTTGGTGTAAAATACCAATGATACGTAAATAATAAAATAGAAAGGAAAATAAAATGAGATTTGTAACAGATGAAGAATCAAAAAATAAATATAAAGAATTCTTAGAAAAACACGAAAGATGCAATTTCCAACAATCATTAGAATGGGCTGAAGTAAAAAAACCAAATTGGACACCAGAAGTTATATTAGCAGAAAATGAGCAAGGAAATATAACAGGCTCACTTTGTGTATGGATTAGAAAAATACCTGTTTTTGGAAATATAATGTATTCTTCAAGAGGTCCAGTATGCAATATACATGATATAGAAGTTATGAAACAATTAACACAAGGAGCTGAACAACTTGCTAAAAAATATAATGCAATTGTTTTAAGAATGGAACCAGACATTTTAAGCGATGATGAAGTATTTAGAGATATTGTAACAAATTTAGGGTATAAAATAAAAGATGATGCCAAAGATTTTAAAGATGAAATACAACCAAGATATGTTTTTAGACTAGATATTAAAAATAAAACAGAAGAAGAAATCATGGCAGGATTTAAACAAAAATGGAGATATAATATTCGTTTAGCCACAAAAAAAGGTGTTACAATCAAAGATGGAACAAAAGAAGATTTAAAAGATTTTCACAAAATAATGGTAGAGACAGGAAAAAGAGATGGTTTTATTATAAGACCACTTTCATATTTTGAAAAGATGTATGATTGCCTAGGACCTAAACATATGAAAATCTTAATGGCTTATTATAACGGAGAACCAATATCAGGTGTAATACCAATATTTTACGGAAATAAAACATGGTATTTATATGGAGCAAGTAGTAATAATCACCGAAATCTAATGCCAAATTATTTATTACAATGGGAAATGATAAAAATGGCGATACAAAGAAAAGATGACGTATATGATTTTAGGGGAGTTTCGGGAGTTGTTGATGAAACACATCCACAATACGGATTATATAGATTTAAACAAGGATTTGGAGCAACTTTTACAGAGTTTATAGGAGAAGTTTATATGCCATATAAACCTATAAGATACAAGCTATATAGATTTTCTGAAAAAGCATTTAGAACTTTAAGACAAATAAAAATGAAATTAAAGAAATAATAGGAGGCTATTTTGAAATCAGTAGTAATAGAAAAAAAAGATATAATACACAATGTAGAGAAAATAAAAGAATACACTAAAAAAAGTGGAAAAGATGATAATGGAAGAAATGTTAAAATAATTGCAGTTGTTAAATCAAATGGATATGGTCTTGATTTAGTAACATATACCAAATTTTTAATTGACCAAGGAATAGACTTTTTTGCTGTATCAACTGTAGATGAAGCAATTAGCTTGCGAAAAGAAGGAATAAAAGAAGATATTTTAATGCTTTCTTGTACTTCCATAAAAGAAGATGTAAAAAAATTAATAGAAAATAATATAATATTATCTATAGGCTCGAAAGAAAATGTAGATGTAATTAATGAGGTTGCAAATGAAGAAACAGTAAGAGTACATTTAAAAATAGATACAGGCTTTGGAAGATATGGATTTTTATATAATCAAACAGAAGAAATGTTAGATATAATAAAAAATTCTAAAAACATAAAAATAGAAGGAACATATACACATTTTTCTGTTAGTTTTTATGATGATGATTACACATATAAACAATTCGATAGATTTCTAGATGTTGTGGAATTTTTACAAAAAAATGATATAAATACAGGAATGTTACATGTATGCAATTCATCAGCATTTATTAAATTCCCACGTATGCATTTAAATGCAGTAAGAATTGGTTCAGCGTTTTTAGGAAGAGTATCTTTTTCAAATACTTTAGGACTTAAAAGGATAGGTACTTTTGAGACAAAAGTTTCTGAAATAAAAACATTGCCTAAAAAATATTATATTGGGTATTCTAATGCTTGCAAAACAAAAAAAGAAACAAAAATTGCAATTTTACCTGTAGGATATATAGATGGAGTAAACATAGTTCAAGGAAGAGATATGTTTAGAATGAGAGATAAATTAAGATACATTGTAAGAGACGTTAAAGATTTCTTTAAGAAACAAGCAATTTATGCAACAATTGATGGACAAAAATGCAAAGTATTAGGAAGAGTCGGAACACATCATATAATTTGTGATATAACAGGAAGCAATATAAAGGTAGGAAGTACAGCTATTTTAAATATTGACCCAAGATTAGTTGACTCACATATAACAAGAGAATATAGAGCATAAAAATTGACAGTTTAGATTTAAAATTTTAGAAGGGAAAGTGATAAAAAATGAATGAAGATAATGCAAATCAAGAAAAGAGAACTAAAACTAATTTTTTTTCTAAAGTTTGGCATTCTATTACAAAAATAGAAAAATATCCAGAAATGGCATCAAATGGTTTTGGAAAAGCATTCTCTTATTTGTGTAAGTTAGTTATAATATTAGCGATTGTATTGTGTGCAGGAACTATTTATCAAACAAACACCTTAATAAAACAAGGAGTAGATTATCTAGAAAAAGATTTTCCAGAATTTAGTTATAAAGATGGAATTTTAAATATTAATTCAGAACAAATGCTTGAATTTTCAGGAGTTGAATCTGTAGCAGATAAAATAATAATTGATACAAAAACTGAGGATGAAGCTATAATTAATCAATATATTCAAAGTGTATCGCGGTTCACGGAAATGGAATAGTTTTTTTAAAAGATAGGTTAATATTAAAAAATTCAGCTGTTGCAGGAACAATAAATTACAATTATAAAGAAATGTTTGATCAAATGGGAATAAATGAGTTTAATAAACAAGATATAGTAAACTACGTAAATAGTAGTCAAATAATTTCTTTATATGCAAGCCTATTTTTAACGATATTTATCTATGCATTTACAATGTATTTATTATCAACTATTTCTAATGCATTAGTGCTTAGCTTATTTGGATATTTAACAAGTTGGCTAGCAAGACTAAAAATAAGATGGGTTGCAATTTTAAATATGAGTATTTATGCGCTCACTTTACCAATATTGCTAAATGCTATATATATTGGAGTTAATATTTTTACACAGTTTAATATTGAATATTTCCAAGTAATGTATTTGGCAGTTGCTGCTATCTATTTAATTGCTGCAATCTTCATTCTAAAAGATGACTTTATTAAAAAACAACAAGAGCTTTTAAAGATAATAGAAGTACAAGCAAAAATAAAACAAGAAAAAGATCAGAAAGAAGAAAAGAAAGAAGAGCCAAAAGAAGAAAATAAAAAAGATGAAAAAAACAAAGGTGGAGAAGATAAAGAAAATAAAAAGGAAAACAAAAGAGAAAAAGATAATAATGATCTAGGAGAGCCAGAAGCAACATAGTATAGGCAAAATTTATAAGATAAAGTGGAGGAACAAAATGAACAAAAAAAATAAAAATGATAAAAACAAAAAAATATTAATCTCAATAATTATTTTACTTGTAATTTTAATTGCATCAATTTTTATTGCTGTTTATGTATCACAAAGTGGTAAAGAAGACGAAAAAACATTGGCATATACTGATCTAATAAAAGAAGTATCATATGGTAATATAGAAAAAGTTGAAATGACAGTTGGAAGTACAACTGTAAAAGTAAAAATGAAAAATGAAGAAGAAGAAAAAACTTCTATTGTACCAAATACCGAAAGTTTTATTACATTAATTCAACAAAAAGTTGCAGAAGGAAATGAAATTGAGTTAATACAAAAGCCAAAAAGTATTTTGGCTCAAATTCCAGCTGCATTACTTTCAGTAATGCCTACATTAATAATGCTTGCATTAGTTGTTATGATATTTAAAATGCAAGGGCTTGGAGAAAAAGGCAAAGTATATGATGAAACTGAAAGAAAAACAAAAATAAAATTTGATGATGTTGCAGGTCTAGAAGAAGAAAAAGAAGAAATGGTAGAAATTGTAGATTTCTTAAAAAATCCAGATAAATTTACAAAAATGGGAGCAAAAATTCCAAAAGGTGTTTTATTATATGGAAAACCAGGAACAGGTAAAACTTTAATTGCAAAAGCAATTGCAGGAGAAGCTGATGTGCCATTTATTTCTATGAGTGGTTCAGAGTTTATCGAAATGTTTGCAGGGTTAGGAGCATCTAGAGTTAGAAAACTATTTGAAAAAGCAAGAAAGCTAGCACCTTGTATAGTGTTTATTGATGAAATAGATGCAATTGGTTCAAGAAGAACATCAAGCAGTGGAGCAGAAAGTGAAAATAACCAAACATTAAATCAATTACTAGTTGAAATGGATGGATTTGGATCTGAAGAAACAATAATTGTTTTAGCTGCAACAAATAGACCAGAAATGTTAGATAAAGCTCTTTTAAGACCTGGAAGATTTGATAGACAAATAACAATTCCAACACCAGATTTAAAAGGAAGATTAGATATATTAAAAATTCATAGTAAAGAAAAAAGATTATCAGATGATGTTAATTTAGAGAGTATTGCAGAAGATACAGCTGGATTTACAGGTGCAGAACTTGCAAATATCCTAAATGAAGCTGCAATTATTGCAACAATAAATAAACATGAAGATATTGAAAATAGTGATATAGAAGAAGCTGTTAAAAAGGTAACAGTAGGTCTAGAAAAACGTACAAGAGTTATTTCAGATAAAGATAAAAAACTAACAGCATATCATGAGGCAGGACATGCAGTAGTAAGTAGATATTTACCAACTCAAACTAATGTAAAAGAAGTATCTATTATACCAAGAGGTGTTGCTGGTGGATACACGATGTATAAATCTGATGAAGATAAATATTATGTATCAAAAACAGAAATGCAAGAGAAATTAATAGCACTACTTGGAGGAAGAGCAGCAGAAAAATTAGTATTAGACGATATCTCAACAGGTGCAAGTAATGATATTGAAGTTGCAACTCAAATTGCAAGAGATATGGTTACAAAATATGGAATGAGTGATACATTAGGGCCAATTGATTTACAAGGCAAAGAACCATATGAAATGCAAATGTTTGGAGAAAACATTGGAGACAAAATTGGTCAAGAAGTAAAAGATTTAATTGATACAGCATATAAGGAAGCACAAGAATTACTAAAAGAGCACAGAGATAAATTAGATTTAATAGCAAATACATTATTAGAAAAAGAAAAAGTAAATGAAGAAGAATTTAAGAAATTCTTTGATGAGGAGTGATAAAATATGTCTATATTATTACCAGGTGGAGCAGGTTATATTGGAAGTCATACAGCAGTAGAATTATTAAAACTTGGAAAAGAAATTGTAATAGTAGATAATTTTTCTAACAGTAAACCAGAAGTTTTAGACAGCATCAGAAAAATTACAGGAAAAGATTTTAAATTTTATGAGATGGACTATTGTGATAAAAAGTCATTAGAAATAGTATTTGAAGAAAATAAAATTGATGCTGTAATTAATTTTGCAGGATATAAGGCTGTTGGAGAATCTGTACAAAAACCAATAGAATACTACCAAAATAATATAGGCGGAGCTCTTAATGTACTAGATTGCATGAGAAATTATGGAGTTAAAAAATTTATATTTAGTTCTTCTGCAACAGTATATGGAGAGCCAGAAAGAATACCTTTAACAGAAGAATGTAAAACTGGAGGAACAACAAATCCATATGGAACAACAAAATTATTTATTGAACAAATATTAAAAGATATTTATGCGTCTGACCCTAGTTGGGATATATGTATCTTAAGATATTTTAATCCGGTAGGTTCTCATGAAAGTGGCTTAATTGGAGAAGAACCACAAGGAATACCAAATAATTTAATGCCATATATTGTAAGAGTCGCAAATGGAACTCTAAAGCAATTATCAGTATTTGGAAATGATTATGACACACCAGATGGAACAGGTGTCAGAGATTATATCCATGTTGTAGATTTAGCAAAAGGTCATATAAAAGCACTAGAAAAATTAGATAAAGAAGGAAAAGGTTTATTTATTTATAATTTAGGTACTGGAACAGGATATAGTGTATTAGATATGGTAAATGCTTTTGAAAAAGCAACAGGAAAAAAAGTTCCATACAAAATAACTGATAGAAGATCTGGAGATATTGCAACATGTTATGCAGACCCTACAAAAGCAAAAGAAGAGCTTCGGATGGACTGCAGAAAAAACACTAGAAGATATGTGTAAAGATAGTTGGAATTATATAGAAAATAGAATGTAATTTGAAAGATGAGGAAAAATGGAAAATAATATTGAAAGTAGTATAGTAAAAATATTATCGAATGAAATATCTTGTGAAGCAATAGTGCTATTTGGAAGTTACGCTAGACAAACTCAAAATTCAGAAAGTGATATAGATATTGCAATAAAATTAAAAGAAAAAATAGATAATAAAAAGCTATATGAATTACAAACTATATTAGAAGATAAACTTAATAAAGATGTAGATTTAATAAACTTAGACGAAATTGGCGATACCTTTAGGTATGAAATATTAATTAGTGGAAAAACATTATATTGTGAAGATGAGTTTAAATTTGAAATGTATAAATTAGATATGTATAGAGAATTTTTAGAACTAAATGAAAGTAGACAAATTATTATTAATAATATAAAAAAAGGAGAAGACATATATGGAAAATGAAGCTGTACTAATTAATAAATATGAAAGTATTGAAAGATGTATTAATAGAATAAATGAAGAATATGAAAATAATCCTAAAAATTTAGAAGATTATAGAAAAATGGATGCTATAGTGTTAAATTTACAAAGAGCCTGTGAGATGGCAAGTGATGTTGGAATGTATATAGTTTCAACAAGAAAATTAGGCATACCTCAAACTAAAAAAGAGGTATTTGAAAAGCTATATGAAAAACAGCTAATTACAAAAGATATGTGCCAAAAAATGCAAGGAATGATAGGATTTAGAAATATTGCAATACATGAATATAAAAAAATTGATGAAGAAATATTAAAAGATGTTATAGAAAATCATTTAGTAGATATTAAGGAATTTGTAAGGCAAATGATTAACTTAAAAAGGTAGATATGGCGAAAGTGTACATATAGACAGAAATGAGGGAAATATAAAATGAAGAATTTCAAACAAATTATTGCAAAAAATTTAGCTAAAGTAACAAATATAGATGAAAATGATTTACTAAAATATATAGAAATTCCAAAAGACAGCCAAAATGGAGATTATGCATTTCCATGTTTTGTTCTTGCAAAAGAACTAAAAAAAGCACCTCCTGTTATTGCAAATGAAATTAAAGAAAAAATTGAGATAGATAATAACATAATAGATAAAGTGGGAGTTGCAGGAGGATATCTAAACTTTTTTATTAAAAAGAATAAATTAGCCGAAGAAGTTGTAGGCGAATTTAGTAAAAAAGAGGATTATGGAAAATCTGAAATAGGAAAAGGCAAAAACATTGTAATAGATTATTCTGCACCAAATATTGCAAAACAATTTCATATAGGACATTTGCGTTCTACTGTAATTGGTGGTGCATTATACAATATATATAAATATTTAGGTTACAATGTAACCGGAATTAATTATTTAGGAGATTATGGGACACAATTTGGAAAACTAATTGAAGGTTACACACTTTGGAAAGACGAATACAATATTGAAGAAAATCCAATAGAAGAACTTACAAAAATTTATATTAGAATTAATAATTTATGCAAAGAAGACGAAAAAGTATTAGAAAAATGTAGATATAATTTTAAACTATTAGAAGATAAAGATGAATATTGTATAAAAGTATGGAATAAACTAAAAGAATTAAGTTTAAAAGAATTTCAGAAAGTATATGATATGTTAGATAGTCATTTCGATTCATGGAATGGAGAAGCTTTTTATGCTGATAAATGGCAAGAAATTATAGATATATTAGATAAGACAGGAAAACTAGTATCATCACAAGGAGCAAAAGTAGTTAACTTAGAAGATAAAGGAATATCAACACCATGTATGATACAAAAATCAAACGGATCTTCTACATATGCTACAAGAGATTTAGCAGCAATAAAATATAGAGCGGAAAACTATGATTTTGATAAAGCTTTATATGTTACATCTTATGAGCAAGTTCTCCATTTTAAACAGGTATTTGAAGTTGCAAAACTATTAGGCTTAAAAGATAAATATACAGAAGGCTTAAGACATGTATCTTTTGGTATGGTATTACTTCCAACAGGGAGAATGTCAACAAGAGAAGGAAATGTAGTTAAATTAGAAGACTTGTTAACAGAAGCAATAAATCGTGCAAAACAAATTATTGAAGAAAAAAATCCTAATCTAGAAAATAAAGATGAAATAGCAAAAAAAGTAGGTATTGGAGCAGTAATTTTCAATGACTTATCAAATGCTAGAGTTAAAGATGAAATTTTTGATTGGGATGCAATTTTAAATTTCCAAGGAGAAACAGGTCCATATGTTCAATATACTTATGTACGTACAAGAAGTATATTAGAAAAGGCAGGAGGTATCCCAAAAGAAGAAATAAAAATAGAATTTTTAGAAGATGAATTCTCTCAAAATTTACTTAAGAAAATTTATAATTTTGAAGAAGTTCTAATTTCTGTAACAGATAAAGATGAACCATCAATTCTTGCAAGATATTTATTAGATATTGCAAAATGTTATAGCGTTTTTTACAATGAAAATAAAATTATAACAGATAACAAAGATGAACAAAATGCAAGAGTATATTTAAGCTACATGGCAGGAAAGGTCCTAGAAATAGGCGCTAATTTACTTGGAATAAAAATGCCAGAAAAAATGTAAAAAACACTTGAAAAATATAGATAAATGTGTTACTATAATTGTACCATTTATCTATGTTTTATATATAGATCATAATAATAATTTTTTTCTAGTGTTTTTATCTAAACAATTTACATCAAAGAATTTTATTCGAAGTAAAGTTAAGGATAAAATAAACAATATAAATATAAGCAAAAAGGTGGTGATATTTATGTCAATAGACGAACTTTATGAAAAAATGACATCTAAATTTGATCAAATAATAGATAATCAAAAATTAATGCAAGATGAAATAAAATCAATGCAAGGTGAAATGAAATCAATGCAAGGTGAAATTCAATTTATTAAAAAGGAAATTAAAGACATCAAAGTTAGAATAAATAAATTAGAAAATAACCAACAATTTATGCAAAATCAAATAAATGATATTGTAGAACACTTTGATAAAAAAATACATAAAATTGAGGATAAATTAGACTATACATCAAATATTAATTTACCACATATACTAAATGAACTTACAAAAGCAGTAAATAAATTAAATCAAAGTATTATTGAAAATCAAGTAGAACACAAAGGATTAGATTATAGAATTTCAAAATTAGAAATAAGTTAATATTAAATAATGAAATATAAAACATAGATAAATTTTTATATTGTAAGGAGAAAATTTTGAAAACAAATATTATAAGATTAATTTTATTTTTACTTTTAATAGGAACATTTATTATAATTTTTGGATTTTCTAGTCAAAATGCGAAAGAATCAAGTGGAGTGAGTGGAAAAATAACAGAAGCGGTTCTTAAAAACATAGAATATGTACAAAGACTAGAAAAAAATGAAAAAGAAAACATATATCATAGAGTAGAATCTGTAATTAGAAAAATTGCTCATTTTTCTATATATGCTGTTGTTGGTATTTTGCTTATTGCAATTTGTAGTACATATAAAATAAAAGAAATAAATGGTATAGGAATAAGCTCTATTTTAGGTGTTATTTATGCAACGTCAGATGAGATACATCAACGCTTTATTCCAGGTAGAAGTGCACAAATAACAGACGTTATGTTAGACTCTTTAGGAGTTTTGTTTGGAATATTCGTATGTTTACTATTTATAAAAATTTTCCAAAAAATATTGCAAAATTTTAACAATAATAGTATAATAGAAAAGACGGAATAATAAAAATGTATAAAGAAATTAAAAAGAAAAGAGGTAAAAAATGGATTATTTATATATACTAAGAGAAGCGTTAGTATGGATTTTAACAATCTTTTGGTTATATCAAATACTTGTTAGTTTATGTTCATTAGTGAAAATAAAAGACAAACCATTAAAAGTAAAAAAAGATCACAGATTTATGGCAATTATTCCAGCTCATAATGAAGAAGCAGTTATTGAAAATCTAATAGAAAGTTTAAAAAATCAAACTTATAATAAAGATTTATATGATATCTATGTTATTGCAGACAATTGTACAGATAATACAGCATATATTGCGAAAAAAGCAGGAGCAATTGTTTATGAAAGATTTGATAAAACAAAACAAACAAAAGGCTATGCATTAGATTGGTTTTTACAACAAAAAATTAAAGAAGATGCTCCATATGATGCATTCTTTGTATTTGATGCTGATAATATAGTAGACAAAGACTTTATCAAAAATATGAATAAAAAATTATGCCAAGGAGAAGAAGTAGTACAAGGATATAGAGACATCAAAAATCCTACAGACAACTGGATTACTTCAGGATATGCTTTATTTTATTGGACAATGCACAGATTTTATCATTTAGCTAGATATAATTTAGGTTTATCACCATTATTAAATGGTACTGGGTTTATGGTAAAATTTGATATAATTAAGCCAAATGGATGGGATACAATTACTCTAACAGAAGATATAGAATTTTCTTTAAAAAGAATTATCTCAGGTAAAAAATTAGGATGGGCAACAGATGCAATTGTATATGATGAACAACCAACAGGGTTTAAACAAAGTTGGTCACAAAGAAGTAGATGGACAGTAGGACATATGCAATGCATAAAAGAATATACAAAACCATTAGCTATTGCAGCAAAAGAAAATAAAAATATGATGAATTTTGATGGATTACTATATATAGTTGGAAGTATTCCAATGTTCATAATAACATTAGTATTATTAGGAACAAACTTCCTAATGTATGCAGGAAATAGTATTACTCAGGCAGAATTATTTATAAATGTTCTAAGATATTTAGTGCCAACATTCTTATTACCAATTGCAACCGCAGTATTTGCTATGGTATTAGATAAAAGACCTATAAAACCAATGCTTAAAGGACTTTTATATTATCCATTATTTATGGGTACATGGTTATTAATCAATTTTAAGTGTTTATTTAAACGAGATACTTCATGGGAAAAAATTAATCATGTTAGAAATATAACAATAATGGATAAACAATTACAAGAAGAAAGAAATTAAAATAAAGCTAGTTTTAAAGTACATTTCATATATTATCCAATATATGAAATGTGCTTTTTTAATATATATTTATCATATAAAGTATCTAAAAAATAAAATGGGACATATTATTAAATAAGAGACAAAATGTAACAAAATATAAAAAAATTTTCAAAAATATTCATAAAAATCTTGAATTTTTAGAATACTAATGCTATAATGAAAATTGGTTTTGTTTTTTAGGATAAACTCAAATGTATATATTTTATCCTATATTAACTTAAGAAGGGAATGGTATATAAAATGAAAAAAAATTTAAGAAAAACAAAAATAGTAGGAACAATTGGACCAGCAAGTGAACATAAGTTAAAAGAATTATTTGAAGCAGGATTAAATGTAACAAGAATTAACTATTCACATGGTAGTTGGGAAGAACAAGCTGAAAAAACAGAGGAAATTATAAGATTAAGAGAAGAACTTGATATTCCAATTGCATTGCTTTTGGATATGCAAGGACCTGAAATTAGAACAGGAATGTTAGTTACAGGTAAAAATGAAAAAATACAATTAGAAGATGGGCAAAAATTCACATTAGTTAATGAAGATATAATTGGTGATAAAGACAAAGTATCTGTAACATATAAAGAATTGTATAAAGATGTTAAACCAGGTTCAAAAGTATTAATAGATGATGGCGCAATTGAACTTGTAGTAGATGAAATAGTAGGTAAAGATATAGTATGTACAGTTGTACATGGAAATGGACTTGGAAGTAGAAAAACTATTAATTTACCAGGAACTGCTGTACGTTTGCCAGCATTAAAAGAAAAAGATATTAATGATTTAAAAACAGCTTGTGAGCATAATTATGATTATGTTGCAATGTCATTCACAAGAAATAAAGATGACATTGATCAAGTAAGAAAAGTATTAGATGAAAATGGTGGAAAAGATATTAAGATAGTAACAAAAGTCGAAAATGTTGAAGGATTAGAAAATATGCAAGAAATCGTTGAAAATGCTGATGTTCAAATGATTGCACGTGGAGACATGGCAACAGAAACAGACTTTACAGAACCACCAGTTATGCAAAAAAAATTTATTAAATTATGTAATAAGACAAATAAACCTGCAATTACAGCTACACAAATGCTTGAATCAATGACATATAATCCACTTCCAACAAGAGCAGAAGCAAGTGATGTAGCAAATGCTATTTATGATAGAACAAGTGCTATAATGCTTTCTGGTGAATGTGCTATGGGTAAATATCCAGTTGAGTGTGTTAAAACAATGGTAAAAATAGCAAACCGTGTTGAAAGTGATTTAGATTATTGGAAAAAGTTCAGAAAAAACGATAATTATAATATAGAAAAATTAGAAGATAAAATAGCTTATTCTACATGTGTTATGGCAATGAATATGTCAGCAGATGCAATTGTATGTTATACAAATACAGGAGATTCTGCAAGAAGACTAGCGGGATTAGGTGCAGGATGTCCAATACTTGCAATTACAGATAATAAAAGAACATATTATCAATTATCAATTGTATGGAATGTAACACCAATTTATATAGAGAAACAAGATACTATAGATAAAACTGTAGAAAAAGGTATTGAAAAATTAAAAGAAAAAGAAATTCTTGAAAAAGGAGATATGATTGTTGTGTCAGGAGGAGCTAAAATGTTAGCAACTGCAGAAGACAGCAAAATAATCGGTGGAATAGCAAGAATTTAAGAATATAAGCCTTGGGTTGTATATATATCACCTAAGGCGTTTTATATTTAAATGGATTAAGATTTTTTTCTTTATTCCTTGTAATTAAAAACAAATAATGATATACTATAAATATTAAAAAGAAAGGGTGCTAAAAATGTCAAAACCAATTGTAGCAATAATAGGAAAGCCAAATGTAGGTAAATCAACTTTTTTTAATTATTTAGCAGGAAGTAGAATATCTATTGTAGAAGATACACCAGGTGTTACAAGAGATAGAGTATATGCTGAAACAAATTGGAGAGGAAGAAATTTTACACTTGTAGATACAGGTGGAATTGAACCAAATTCTGATGATATTATATTATCACAAATGAGAGAACAAGCCAATCTTGCAATAACTATGGCAGATGTTATTTTATTTATAACAGATATTAGGCAAGGTGTAACTGCAAGTGATAAAGAAATTGCTTTAATGCTTAAAAAATCAGGTAAGCCTATTGTTTTGGTATGTAACAAAGCAGATAATTTTGATAAAGATAGACAAGAAATTTATGAATTTTATAATTTAGGAATAGGTGAACCTTTACCTTTATCAGCTACTAATGCTATTGGAGTTGGAGATATTTTAGACAAAATTTTTGAAAGTCTTCCAGAAAAGCAAGAAGGAGAAGATGATGAAAATATAATTAAAGTTGCAATAATAGGAAAGCCAAATGTAGGTAAATCTTCTTTAATTAATAAAATATTAGGAGAAAACAGAGTAATAGTAAGTGATATTGCAGGGACAACAAGAGATGCAATAGACACAGAATTTGAAAATGACGAAGGAAGATATATTTTTATAGATACTGCAGGAATTAGAAAGAAAAGTAAAGTAAAAGAATCAATAGAAAAGTTTAGTATTATGAGAACATTACTTGCAATAGAAAGAGCAGATGTATGTCTTATGATGATAGACGCAAAGGAACGGAATAACAGACCAAGATGCAAAAATTGCAGGAGAAGCTCATGAGGCTGGAAAAGGTGTAATAATTGTTGTTAACAAATGGGATGAAGTTGAAAAAGAAACTGGAACATTAGAAAAATACAAACAAGAAGTTTATGATAAACTAAAATATTTATCTTATGCTCCAATATTATTTATTTCAGCAAAAACAGGGCAAAGAGTTAACAAATTATTTGGTTTGATAAATGATGTGAATGAGCAAAATAGCATGAGAATTGGTACAGCTACATTAAATCAAGTAATTAATGAAGCAATTGCAATTGTTCAACCACCAACAGATAAAGGGAAAAGGTTAAAAATATTTTATGCAACACAAGCTAGTACAAAACCACCTACATTTGTTATTTTTGTTAATAATAAAGATTTATTCCATTTTTCTTATGAAAGATATTTAGTTAATCAAATTAGAAAAGAATTTGGTTTAGTTGGAACACCAGTTAGGATTATTGTTAGGGAAAAATCAGAAAAAGATTTAACATAAATTATAATTATTTTTTAACAAAAAGGAAGGGAAAATTATGATAATGTATATAGTAGTAGCTCTAATTGCTTACGCAATTGGAAGTGTAAATTTTTCAGTTATTTTTAGTAAAAAATTTGCAGGATTTGATGTAAGAGAAAAAGGAAGTGGCAATGCAGGTACAACAAATATGCTTCGTTCTGTTGGAAAAGGCGCTGCTGCGATTACTTTATTATGCGATATCTTAAAAGGTGTTGTTGCAATTAGTATTGCAATTATACTTGGAAACATTTTTAATGAAGAAAATAAAGCTTTGCTTGTACAAATTGCAGGAATTGCTGTTGTAGTAGGACATACATTTCCAATATTTTTTGGATTTAAAGGGGGAAAAGGTGTTGCGACATCACTTGGAGTACTACTTATGAGTAACTGGCAAATAGGTTTAATATGTTTATGTTTTGCACTTGTACTTATGATATTGACTAGAATTGTATCTCTTGGCTCATGTGCAGCAGCTATTCTATATCCAGTTTTGACTTTATTTATACATGAAAATTATATTGTATCACAAGGAAGTGGATATTTTATTTATAGCGTTTTACTTGCAATTTTAGTTTTATTTAATCACAGAAGCAATATTAAAAGAATGATGGAAGGAAAAGAAAATAGAATAAGCTTTAAAAAATAATTTTTAAGAAAGGTTGAATAGTGTATGAAAAAAATCGCTATAATTGGAAGTGGAAGCTGGGGAGTTGCGTTAGGTATACATTTAGCTAAATGTGGCAACGAAATAAAAATATGGTCATTTACTGAAGAAGAAATGAATTTTATAAATAAAGAAAGGAAATGTATGTTTTTACCGAACATTACATTACCAGAAAACATTAAATGCGAAAACGATTTTAAAAGTGTAATAGAGGATAGTGAATTTATTTTACATGTTACACCTTCTAAATTTACTAGAAATGTCTTTAAACAATATAAACAATATGTAGGAAATAAACCTATTATAATATGTTCTAAAGGTTTTGAAACAGAAACATTAAATACATTAGATGAGGTTATTTTAGATGAATTACCATCTGCAAGAATTGGAGTTCTATCAGGACCTAGTCATGCAGAAGAAGTAAGTATTGGAATACCATCAGCGCTTGTTATTGCATCTAAAGATAAAGAAATTATTGATCTAATCCAAGAAACTTTTATGTGTACAGAAATGAGAGTATATTCATCAGATGATGTAAAAGGTGTAGAGTTAGGAGGAACTTTAAAAAATATTATTGCATTTTGCGCAGGTGTTACAGCTGGAATAGGACTAGGAGATAATACATTTGCTGCTTTAATTACAAGAGGTTTAAGTGAACTTACAAGATTAGGAGTAGAATTAGGTCGGCAGAAAAGAAACATTTTATGGTTTAAGTGGACTCGGAGATTTAATTGTTACATGTCTTAGCGAACATAGTAGAAACAGAAAAGCAGGAAAGTTAATTGGTCAGGGGAAAACATTAGAAGAAGCAAAAAAAGAAGTTGGAATGGTAATTGAAAGTATAGACAACATTGATGTAGCATATAAACTGTGTAAAAAACATGATATAGAAATGCCTATTGTAGAAATTGTATATAAAGTTATATATGAAAATTTAGATCCAAAAGAGGCAGTAGATATTTTAATGACAAGAGAAAAAAAAGAAGAATAAATTACTAATTTTTAATATAAAAATAAAAAAATAAAAATTTCTTTTAAAAAGAATAATAAAAAAATAAAAAAACAATAATAATATTAAAATAGAGAATATTTATAATTA